>JAHBAD010000076.1 GCA_018385395.1 Treponema sp. | reverse complement strand
TATGCTTTTGAAAAAGATTATGAAATAATAAGCATGGATGAAGTTTATTATGGCCGTGAAACGAAAAATAAAAAGAATGGAATTTCTTATGCTCCCTGTGATGAAAGATGCGGTTACATTCTGCCCTCTATTATGGGATTAGAAATTCTTTATAGAGATAAAGACATTGTTGTGATAAATAAACCTTCAGGTCTTTTGTCTGTTCCTGGAAAGGGCAAAGACAAAGAGGATTGTGCAGAAGCTCGAGTTCGCAATTTATTCCCGGATGCACCAAAGCAATGTGCCGTGCATCGGCTTGATATGGAAACTTCGGGTATTCTTGTTCTGGCCTTAAATAAAGAAGCTCACAGAAAACTCAACGAACAATTTGCAGAAGGAAAAGTTCACAAAAAATATATAGCCCTGCTTGACGGAATTCTCCATGGTAAACCAGAAGGACGCACTGAACTTCCCTTTAGACTTGATATAGAAAACAGACCTCACCAGATTTATGATCCTGTAAATGGAAAAATCGGAATTACAGAATGGAAAAAATTAGGTGTAGAAAAAGGATTGACTCGAATTGAGTTTTCTCCGCTTACTGGCCGCACTCATCAATTAAGGCTTGCAGCCAGTTGTCCAAAAGAACTGGGCGGCCTTGGTATTCCTATAAAGGGTGATTCGTTATATGGTTCTTGTAAAGAAGGGGAAAGACTTATGCTTCATTCGGCAGAGATAGAGTTTTTTCATCCTGTAAGCGGAGAAAAAATCCATCTTATCTGCCAGCCTGATTTTTAATTGAAATAATCCTGAAATTCACTTTTGTTTTCTTTTAGGTAAAGATATAGCGTTGAAGGCGAAACATTCAGTTGTTTGCATATAAGAGTTTTTGGATATCCTTCTGCCAGCATCATTTTGATTTTGTTATCACAACCAGTTAATTTATGATGTGCACTAACCCTACCTTTTGGTCGTCCTAGTTTTACACCTTCAGCCTTTTTACGACGGAGTGCTTCAGTAGTTCTTTGCGAAATCAAAGTTCTTTCAATTTCTGCAGAAATACTGAAAGCAAAGGCAAGGACTTTACTAGTTAAGTCCTCTCCAAGACGATAACGTTCTTTTACAGTGTATATAATTACGCCCCGTTCCATAAGAATATTCAGAATCGACATAATCATAAACATATTTCGTCCGAGCCTTGAAAGCTCCGAACAGATAATCAAATCACCTTTTTTCGTCTTTTCAATTAATTTTCCAAGATTTCTTTTCTTAGGTGAAACAGTGCCGCTGATAGTCTCTTCAATCCATTCATCAACTTTGAATTTTGTTTTTTTAATAAATTTGTTGATTTCAAATCTCTGATTTTCAACGGTCTGTTTATCTGTACTAACTCTTATATAACCATAAATCATTAGTATTCATCGGCACCAGTAGTTATATAGTTTTCATTCATTTCTGCAACAACTTTTTTAACATTGTCTTCAGAAATGAGTTCAAGAACTTCTCTAAGCTGTGCTCTTGTAAAGTAAAAACTTAAAGGCAAAGATTCACGGCTTGTAGTGTCACCAATGCGTTCATAATTATCATTTGAAAAAGCGTAATTACTTAAAACAAAATATGGAGAACCTTTTATGAATTCATAGCCCATATAGCCCTCTCCGGTTCCTTTATTTGGAGTAGAAGAACTAACTGTTCCCCAGTCAAGTCTGTATGGAGTTTTTCCATATGCGCGGTCTGTATGTTTTCCTTTACGCTGAAGATTTTTATTTTCAAAATCAGAAAGATATGATTCTATTCCCTGTCTTAATTTAGTTCTACCAATTTCATCAAACTGAACAATGTAATATGCCATCATGTAATAGCATCCAAAGCCAGTCATATAGTTATCTGTACGTAAAAGAGCAGTAGCACGTTTTTCTTTCATGCCGGTAATTTCTTTTTCGTAAAGTGAAATTTCATATAATTTATTATAGTCATCACGATTTCCAAAAGTGAACATTTCCTGAATAAAATTCTTCTTTTTTGGATCCTTTTGTTTTTTTTCTTTTTTGTTTGAAGATTTAATTTCTACAGCATCTCCATTTTCAGCATCTTCTGCCACCTGTGCTGTTTCGTCTTCATATTCATCTGCCGGTGACTGCACACTTTTTGTTGAACTGCAGGAAACTGCAAACATTCCAAGAACACAAAGTGCAACAGCATAAATAATATTTTTTTTCATTTTTTTAAGCTCCTTAATTAATGCTTTCATTATTATATATAAAACAACAAAATCATGCACTATGTCGTTACAAAAAAATACAAAAATAATTTTTTGTTATCAACAAACAATTATTTTTGTGACTATATAATCTAACGATTATAAAACAAAAAAAAGGGCTGTCCCAAAAGTATGGGATAGCCCTTTTTTTATTCAAAGTTATGTTTCTAACTTAGATTAGAAAGCAACAGAGAATGAAACTGGGATAGCGAAGTTAAGCTTATCTCCGTTAGGTCCCTTACCAGTATCAATCTGTGCATAGCATTCCCAGTTACAAGAACCTACAGAACCTGTTGCACCAGCCTTGATTGTTGAAGCGAACTGCTTAGCCATGAAGTTCTCATCTTTGAAGTATACGAACAATGTACATGGGTCAAGTTTGTAAGAGAACTTAGCCTTGAAGTAAAGATACATTGGGTCTCCTTCTTTTCCGAGTACCTCGAAGTTATTTTCGAACCAGCGAGCATAAGCTTCGAAATAAAGTGCATCTTTAGCATATTTGAAGCCAACATCGAATCCAGCTCCGAAAACAGATTTCTGATCTTTTGTTCCATCCAAAGCAATACCAGCATCAGCGAAAAGTCTGATGTCACCAAACGTGTTGTTGTATCCAGCAGCAGCTTTGATATCACGGAATGTATCATTGAAGTCAACAAATGCAAGGATAGTACCGAAATCAGCACCATAAGATGCAAATACGTTCAAGCCCTTAGTGATAGCGTCGCCGTTTTCAGCCTGAGAGAACCAGAACTGATCATGATCCTGATGGAATGCAACATTCAAAGTGAAACCATTTGTAGAGAATCCAACTTTGTATCCCCATTCATCATAGTTGAAAAGACGTGTATCATAGTCAATTGATTCCTGGTTTGTACCCTGATCAATACGACCTACATCAAACTTAAGAACATCAATTGGCTTGAACCAAATCTTCCATTCTTTAAGACCAACACCATAACCATGGTTCCAACCCTGCCACTTGCTTGGATCCTCACCATAGTCCCATTTTCCGATATAGAAACCAACTGAAGCACCGTAGTTATCACCACTTACTGCCATGTTAAGAACAGGATTCCAAGATTCGTCTGTGTTATGACCAATGCTAACAGCAGAAACGCCATCCTTTTCTTTTGTTGTGTCTACGTTAAGCAACTTTCCGTCAAGTTTTACCTTAGCAGAAACATCAGCTGCGAATACAGAAGTAGCAAGAACTGCTGCTGCTGCAAGAATTCCAACGATTTTTTTCATTTGAAA
>JAHBAD010000089.1 GCA_018385395.1 Treponema sp. | reverse complement strand
TCAAAATAAGGTTTACGCCTTTGCCGCCAGCTGTGCTTTCAGCTGGGCAATTTCAGCATCTTTCTCGTTAAGTGCAGCATCCTTCTCGCTTAATGCAGCATCCTTCTCGCTAAGTGCAGCATCTTTCTTGCTTAATTCAGCATCCTTCTCGCTAAGTGCTGCAGCTTGTTCTTGAATAATCAAATCGTCTTTGGCTTTCTGCTGGGCTGCACCTTCTTTGAGCCCTGCCTGAACGCCTTCTTTGTAGCCGTCATCATGAAAAACTTTCTTTGCTTCTTCTTCGTCATATTCAGTTAAACTCATGGCTTTAATCCTTGCCCTGTGGCGCTCAAAATAACCGTTTAAGAACTTTTGTTTTACTGCAACATCCAGTGCGTCTTCAACGGCATTATTCAGGTCCAAACCTGCTTTACGATTTTCCTTAATCATATTAACATACTCTACGTAGTCTTGTAAGGCTTTGCAGCTTTCTATCAGTTTATTATTTCTGCCTTTGTTAATATTCAGCATGATGCAAGTCCATTCATAAACCTCATCATTGTTCTTCACTGGAACTTCAAAGGAATCTGAAAGTCGTAGAACTTTTCTTTCACCAATATCTTTGTCACCATTGTAAAAAACAATGTAATTTGGAGTGGCAATTTTTATTCGTGATGAAGAATAAATTTTATTGTCGTGGTATCTGGTTCTGAGCAGTTCTGCATAATACATAAATCCCCGTAACGGAAGGTTAGGGGAATATGTAGACTGATGTTCATAAAGTGACATCTGATTGTTGATAATAAACGATATATCATTTTTCATCTTCATGTAGATGACATCATCCAGCGTTGTTGTTTCAAGGTCATCCACGTTTGTATAACTGGAATCGTTTACAGCATTGTACAAGGATAAAAGCCAATCTTTGTGATCCGGGTCACTGAAAATTGCCCGGAACAGTCTGTCTTTATACTGAGGTGTAGCACTTACATTTTCTTTCTGGTCGTTCATAACCGTCTCCTTTTTTATGAATCAGGATATTCAAAATCCTTCACTTTATATATAGATTTATTTTTACAAAAAATGTAAAAGCACAGAAGAATTTTTGTAAAACTGATAAAATAAATCCATGAAAAAACATTTTGCAGCAATTCTTGTGGCTGGCATTCTTTGGGGAACAACCGGTGTTTTTAGACGCCTTCTGGATACTATGGGACTTTCAACAATGGGAGTAGTGTTTATCCGTTCGCTGATCGCTCTGATTTGTTTTACTGTTACGCTTCTTATCACAGACAGAAATGCATTTAAAATCAAACTGAAAGACTTGTGGTGTTTTATCGGCACAGGTCTTGTTTCCTTTCTGTTTTTTACTTTGTGTTATTTCAAAGCCATGACTCTTATGAGCCTTTCAACGGCTGCAATTCTTTTGTACTCTGCACCCTGTTTTGTAATCCTTATTTCAGTTCCATGCTTTCATGAAAAAATCAATGTACCAAAAATTGTTGCTTTGGTTCTGGCTTTTGCAGGATGCTGTCTTGTAAGCGGAATCGGTTCCGGGGAAAATCATCTTTCGGTTTTAGGCATTTTGTGCGGGCTTGGTTCCGGCATCTGTTATGCGCTCTACAGCATATTCAGCCGCTTTGCCTTGAACCGCGGGTATTCAAGTCTCACAATTAATTTTTATACTTCACTTCTTGCAACAGCCGGTGCTCTTTGTCTTGGTGGCTGGCAGTCTTTACCTGTATGTTTTTCTGGTTCAAATGAAATTCTTGTTTCACTTTCCACAGGAATTGTAACCTGCTTTCTTCCTTACATGTTTTACACTTTTGGTCTGACAGGCGTGGAAAACGGCAAGGCTTCTATCATCGCAAGCATCGAACCTGTTGTAGCAACTTTGATGGGAATTCTTATTTTTGGTGAATCCCTTACATTTATGAGTGCCGCTGGCGTTGTTCTTGTGTTATCTGCAATTGTCGTTACAAATCTTAGAAGTTCCAAAGACTAAAGAAATTTTTCTGTCACAATGATACAATTGGAAAAGTGACAGAACGAAAGGAGTAATATTTATGGCAGTTTTACATTTTGAATCAGACTATATGGAAGGTGCTGCACCACAGATTATTCAGCGGCTTATGAATATTAACCTGGAAAAAAATCCGGGATACGGAACTGATGTTTACTGTGAAAGTGCAAAGGAAAAAATCCGCCTGGCATGTAAATGCCCGGAAGCTGATGTTCACTTTCTTGTGGGCGGAACTCAGACCAACGAAACAGTTATCGCTGCAATTTTAAAACCATGGCAGGGTGTAGTTTCTCTTGATACAGGTCACATTGCCCTTCATGAAGCCGGCGCTGTTGAATACACTGGTCATAAAGTTCTGACAGTAAAAGGAAAAGACGGCAAAATGGATGCCGCCGTTCTGGATGCATACCTTTCGGCTTTTGAAAAAGATTCAACAAAAAATCATATGGTTGAGCCGGGTCTTGTATACATTTCTTATCCTACAGAATACGGAACACTTTACACAAAAAATGAACTAAAATGTATTCACAATGTATGTACAAAACACGGAATTCCACTTTATATGGACGGTGCTCGTATGGCTTATGGTCTTGCCGCACAGAAAGATGTAAAACTTTCAGACATTGCAAAGTATTGTGATGTTTTCTATATTGGCGGAACAAAGTGCGGAGCCTTTTTGGGAGAAGCAGTTGTATGTACAAAACCTGAACTTCTGCCACATTTCTTTACTCAGATCAAACAGCACGGTGCTCTTATGGCAAAAGGCTGGCTTCTTGGAATCCAGTTTGATACTCTTTTCACAGATAATCTGTATTTCAAACTTGGACAGAATGCTATCGATATGGCTGAATACATGAAAGCTGAAATGAAGAAGAAGGGTGTTCAGTTCTTTATTGATTCCATTACAAACCAGCAGTTTTTTGTAATGGAAAACACAAAGCTTAAAGTTCTTTCTAAAAAAGCAGTTTACAGCGAATGGGAAAAATTTGACGATACACATACTGTAATCCGTTTTGCCACAAGCTGGGCAACTACAAAAGCTGATGTGGATAAACTGGTAGCTTTGATGTAATTTTTGTGAGACCTATTATCCCGCAGTGAGCTTGCGAACGAGGACACATGCCCTTATGGCAGATGAACTGCCGGGAGTTACGGTTTCAAGAGGATAATTATATGTATTTCAATTCAATGAAAATACCTTCTTTTGGAGTTGCAGGAAATTTTACAGGGCATCTGGAACAGGCAGGTGAAGCCCGGGATTTTACAAATATCAAGACTGCAGAGGTAAATGCACCTAAAGCTTTGTTCCCGACTTTTCTTCCGCCGGTACAGAACGCCGTCCCGCAGGGCGGACATAATTCCGGTACTTCGCAGGGCGTTTGTGAAACCAGTGCCCCGCAGGGCGGACAGAATTCCACTACTCTGAAGGCCGCTTGTGAAGCCGGCACCGGGAATGCTGTTACTCCTTCATTTCTTCACACTTTTCCATTTACTTCAGACAAAATCATTTTCCCAAAAGGCGAAGAAAAACTTCAGATTGAACCTGAGTGTGCAATTCTCTGCGACATGATCTGGAATGGGGACGAAATTGAAAAAGTAATCCCCAAAACTTTTGCAGCTTCCAATGACTGTTCAATCAGAAAGGAAGGTGCAAAAAAAATCAGTCAGAAAAAAAACTGGGGGCCTGCCAGTAAAGGACTTTCTGAAAATCAGATTGAGCTGACTGGCGCCGTCCCGCAGAACCCTTGTGAAGCCTGTACTCCGCAAGGCGACAAAGACGCCGCCAAAAGTAATGGTTCGGCTTTTTCAAAAGGCGGTCTTCTGGACAACTACCGCATTGCAAGTTTCCTTGTCCGTAACGGAAAAGTTTTTGATTACGGCGAAGACAGTGCGGTTCGCGATTACAGCTACATCTACGAAAAACTTCTTTCCTGGATTTGTGACAAACTGAATAATCAGGGGGATGAAGGTCCTGCAGAAAATATTCATGCTTATCTTCTGGAAAGCGGAAAACCTTCACAGGTTATGATTTCAATCGGTGCAACCCGTTACACAGATTTTGGCGAGCATAACTTTCTTGCAAAGGGCGACCGAGCAGTTGTGGTTGTTTACCCTGAAAATAAATATGACCATGCTGCAATAAGTAACATGGTCAAAAATCAGAAATATGATGATCCGATGGTTTCAGTTCTGGATCAGGTGATAGAGCTTTAGGAATGGGCGCCGGAAGGCGCCTAATTTATTTAATAAGCTGAAGAACGAAAAGCCAGATAAAACAGATTACTGTAATAAGCTTTAAGCCTGTTCCGCAAAGAAAGCCGAGGAAAGATCCCCAGGCAACTTTAATGGCTTTGGAAAAATCTTCGGAGTTGTGAACAAGTTCGCCTATAAGAGCGCCACAAAATGGTCCAAGGATTACACCGAAGGGGCCCATAAAAAGGCCTGCAATGATTCCGATTGTTGCACCGCGGCTTGCTGCCTTGCTTCCGTTAGTTTTCTTTGTCATGAGGGCGGGAAGGAATGTGTCTAAAAGCTGAACAGCAACGGCAATAGTTGCAGTTACTAAAAGAGTGACAAGGCCGTATTCGGTGTAGCTTGAGAAAAAAGCCAGAAGAAGTCCTGCCCATGCAAGTGGAGGTCCTGGCAGCATTGGAACAACACAGCCGATAATTCCAAGAAGCAGAAGAACTGCAGCAAGTACTAAAAATCCTATATCCATTATTTTCTCCTTATGAGTTAAAGTGTCAGGTCTACAAGAACGGCGTCAGTTGCCTTTACAAGATCCATGGGATTCAGGGCAATCTGAACGCCCCGCTGTCCGCCTGAAATGTGAACCTTGTCACAAAGCTGGGCCATTTCGTCAATGAAAGTTCTGAACTGGCGTTTCATGCCTAAAGGCGAACAGCCTCCGCGGATATATCCTGTAATTGCCATAAGCTCTTCGGGTTTTACAGGTCCTATTTCTTTGCAGCCTGCAGCGTTCCGTGCTTTTTTCAAATTGATTTCATTAACAGCGCTCTGGCAGAACACACATATTTCTTTTGTGTCTGTGCGCATTACAATTGTCTTATAAACGGTTTCCGGGTCAATGCCAAGCTTTGCCGCTGTGTCATTTGCAGCGCCCCGGGAAAGTTCATGTTCGCCGTCATCATCATATGTGAAAACTTCATAAGAAATTTCAAGTCCGTCCAGAATGCGCATTGCATTTGTCTTAATCTGTTTTGCTTCTTTTGCCATAAGGTAAATATATCACGCATGACAAAAACAGTAACCACTATTTTAAAATAGTATTACAATATTCTTATGGAGCGTATGAGGAGTTTATGAAAGATTTTTCATTAAAAAAGTTTTTGTCAGATCACTTTGTGGTTCTTTCTGCTGTTTTTTCATTTGTGATTTCAGCACTGTATTTTCTCAAAGGATTTCAGTCAGGTTTTCTTATAGGAACCTGGGTAGTGATTGGAATGAATCTGATTTTCATCCCGCTGATTTTTATTTTCCGGCATAAAAATTTTTCAGTTTTCTTTCTTTTTTATGCTGTGGTTCTTGTTTTTCTTACGGCATTTGAAAAGACACTTCTTCTGAATAATTTTACGCCGCTTTTCATTGTGTGCATTGTGATTGGTCTGCGACCAAAGTGGAAATGGTTCTCACTTTCTGTTTATTTTGCTGCTATTTCCATTGCCTTTGCATTAAATGAAGAACCGGTAATCTGTTTTCTTATTCATGTTGTACGAAGTTTATGGTTTATTCTCTGTGTCTTTTATGTTTTAGACAGTCACTTTGAACGTAAGAAAATCATTCTTTATGAAGATGAAAGAAAAATTCTTGATCAGCTTCTGGAAGGAAAAGTTTATCAGAAAGAAGTCGAAGGATTTTCTGAAAATACAATTTATCGGAAACTGAAGGCAGCCCGTGAACGAAACGGCTGTAAAACCCGGGAAGAACTTCTTGAAAAATATCTTGCCGAAAAAGAATCAGGAACAAAATAATCTCTGGTGATTTTCTGGTGACCGTTTGCGGGTGAAATCATTTTAAAATTTCCGTCTTCTCCTTTATGTTTGAACTGACTGCGGGTCACATATTTTTGTAAAGCGAAAAAAAATTACGCCCCCAGCCAAGGAGTTCATATGCAGTTGAAATTTTTTCATTGCAAACACTGTGGAAAAATAATTGCCATAGTAAAAGATTCGGGAGTTCCAACAATCTGCTGCGGCGAAGCCATGGAAGAACTGGTTCCGGGTGTTTCGGACAGCATGACGGAAGCTCATGTTCCTGTAATTAAAGTAAACGGAAATACGGTGACTGTTACTGTTGGAAGCCGTCTTCATCCGTCACTGGAAGACCATTACATTGAATGGATTCTGCTTCAGACCGATAAAGGAATTCAGCAGAAGTGGCTTAAGCCCGGAAACGCACCGCAGGTAGAGTTTGCTGTTATGACAGGAGAACACGTAAAAGCAGCTTATGAATACTGCAACATTCATAAGCTGTGGCGGAAAAAATGTAACAGCGATAAATGCGAAGAAGTAAAGACTAGAGGTACAAAATGAAAGAACGGATTTTAGAACTTTTGAATAATCAGATTCAAAAAGAGTTTGAAAGCGCTTATGCTTATCTGGACCTGGCAGTATTTTTTGATTCTTTGTCTTTACCAGGATTTTCAAACTGGTATATGGCACAGGCAGCAGAAGAAGAAAAGCATGCCTTACGAATCTACAATTATGTTTTTGATTCCGGTGAAGTAGTAAAGCTAATGCCTGTTTCTCCGTTGAAAGAAAAACCAAGGAGTATTACAGCAGCACTAAGCACAGCTTTTAATCAGGAAAAAGAAGTGACTCGTCTTATTCAGGTTATTTACAGAGTATGTGAACAGGAAGAAGATTACGCCACAAAGAATTTTCTTGAATGGTTTATTGCTGAACAAAGGGAAGAAGAAACAAATGCCAGAACAATGATTGAAGATTTTAAAACTTTTGGCAGTTCTGCGGAAGGTTTGTTTGTTTTGAACCAGAAACTGATGAAAAGGAAAATTGCGTAAGGCATGCGGAAGATGGGCGAAGCCCAGTCCGAAGGACCGGAGGCGGGAGCCGTAGTCTGGAGCTCGCCGACCTGTCCGAAGGACAGGTTACGCCCTTTTCCTAAAAACTTGTTCTTCCCCGGAAGCTTAAACTCAGCGTGCGCTTGTCGATATATTCCAGGTCGCCGCCCACAGGAATACCTGTTGCAAGGCGAGTCACTTTTATATGGCGGTCTGTAAATTGTTCGCTGATGATTTTATTTAGAAAGAGGGCAGTGGTGTCGCCTTCTACCGTGGGGTTTGTTGCAACGATTACCTCCTGAATGTTGCCTTCCTTAAGGCGGCTGATGAGGCTTCCGAATGAAAGCTGGTCAGGCCCGATTCCTTCCAGCGGTTTGATAAGGCCGCCAAGAACATGGTAAAGTCCGCGGAATTCTTTGTAGGCTTCGATGGTGCCTACGTCCTGAGGCTGTTCAACAACGCAGAGAATAGTCTGGTCGCGGAGCGGGTCAGAGCAGACTGGACACGGATCAGTTTCGGTCCAGGTGCCGCATACAGAACATGGTTTGATTTTTTCGTGAAGGACAGAAAGACGCTGAGCAAAGCGCATGGCTTCGGCGGCGTCCTGTTTTAAAATATGATTTACAATTCTGACTGCCGATTTTTTCCCGATGCCCGGCAGCCTTGAAAATGATTCTGTTAATTCGTCAAAAGCAGACATGTTCCCCTCAAAAACCGGCAGTATAAACTGCCAGGAAAAAGGGCGCCACCCTCAGCACCCGTTGTATTAAAGTCCAGGAATGTTTAATCCCGAAAGCATTGGTCCTGACATTTCTTTTATTTTATCCTGAATCTTTGTGATTGCGTCATGCTGGGCTGCCTTAATCAGGTCTTCAAGCATTTTTACATCACGGTTGTCTACACAGATAGGGTCCAGGTGAATATCAGTCATTTCGAACTTTCCGTTCAGTGTAACTTCGACCATACGGCCGCCTGAAGAACCTGTTGCTGAAATTGATTCAAGCTGTCCCTGAACATTTTCCAGCTGTTCTTTAATGGCGCCGGCGTTTTTAAGTAGATCAAATGGATTCATTAGAGCTGTGTTCCTGTTGCGATTTTTTCATTGAAGCGGTCAAGTTTTTTGCCTTCCAGAGGATTTGGTTGACCGTTCATTACTGCGCGGAGTGCTTCCATTTCTTCGCCACTGAAGTTTACTCCGTGTTCCATATGGTTGATGAAAGATTCAGTGGCCATTGGAGCAACTTTCTTACACATTTCAAGCATAACTTCTGCGTAAACGCGGATTTCATACTGTGCGTGAGAATCCAGGCGAAGTTTCAGGAAGTGAAACAGGTTGTGAAGGTCCATTTCCCAGTAGAATTCTGTGTAAAGTGAAAGAGGAAGATTAACACGTGCAAGTTCGCGTGCAACTCCGTCTTCCAGAAGTTCAGAATAATTTTCGTAAGCGGCTTTCTGTCCGGCAACAAGGTTGTCTACAACTTTCTGAGCCTCGGCTTCGTCAAAAGCTTCTGTTGCGCGTCCCTGTTTGTTGTCTTTGCTCTGAGGAGAAACTTTGTCCAGTTCAGGAACATAGAATTCTTCCTTCATAACAGAATATCTTCCTGAAACCTCGTTCATGCGTCCTGTACGGTGACGAACCCACTGGCGGGCAACGAAGATAGGCATTTTTACGTGGAAAGTCATTACAACCTGTTCAAAAGGTGATGTGTGCTGGTGGCGGAGCAGATAGTCAATAAGAGCTCCGTCCTGTGAAACAGTTTTTGTTCCTTCACCGTAAGAAACGCGTGCTGACTGAACAATTCTCTGGTCTCCGCCAAAGTAGTCAACAAGTCTTACAAAACCTTTATCAAGAACAGGAAATTCCTTATCCAGAATTTCTTCTGCTGCAGGTACAATGCAATGTGCCATTTTATAACTCCAATCAGTTTATTTATTTTCTTCTGAATCAGAATCTGGTGTGTAAACTTCAGATTCATCATCTTTAATTTCAATATCAGTTACCGCTACTTCTTTTCTGTGTTCAATAATCTGAACAACAAGGAATCCGATTCCAACCAGGAGTGCAGCCAGGCCTATAAGTCTCAGAATGAAAGTTCCAAGTTTTGCAGGACCAATCACCAGAAGAAGGATTCCCGAACCAAGAGTAATCAGGTTTTCCCATGTAAGCTGTTTCTGGCTTTCAGGACTGTTTTCTCCATCCTGTTTAAGCTTTGAAGCAGCGAAAAATCCGGCACAGCCTGAAACGATCAGATAGAATGCCAGAATGAATGTCATAACAGACCATGCTGTTCCGGCAAGTGCCAGCGGCATGATTACAGCCAGAAGACCGATAACAATACTTCCGATTGAGCGGTAAAGAATTGTCTTCTTAAAGAAATCATTTTCAAAAAGTGTGCGTTCAGAAATGATTCCGTAGAAACCTTCTATAACGGCTGTGAGTCCAAGAAGGACAACTATAATTTTTACGCAGAAGGCAGGGCTGATAAGCAGAAGAAGTCCAACAACAGATGCTGAAATTCCAATAATCCAGTTTTTTTTCATATAAACCTCCGAGAAGATCTGATATTACGATAAATATACTGAAGAATTCGCCCGGGATGAAATTTATTTTTCACGTACCTGAGTTCTTGTGTCATACATACGTTTCATTTCATCAATATTGTGAACGATGATGTATGTGTCATAAACTTCAATCTTGCGTTTTTCAACCAGACGATTTACTTCGTCGCGTGTAACTTCAAGTGAAAGTCCTGCCCAGTGAGCCATATCAGAAACAGTAACGTTGAACCGTCTCGTTTTATCCGGCTTTGTAGAAGGATTCATTTCGTCCAGCATAAGGAATACGTCTGCAAGACGAGCCTGAAGGTCTTTTACAACAAGGATTCTGAAACGGCGTTTCTGGTCGTAAATACGTTTGCAGAAAAGCTTAAGCAGAATCAAAGCGATCTGTGGATTTCCTGTAATAAGGATTTCAAAGTTTTCTTTATTGAATTCCAGACATTCAACGCGTCCTGCAGCCATACAGGTTGCTGAGCGTGGTGATTTGTCCAGGATTGCCATTTCACCGAAGAATTCTCCAGGTTTAAGAATGTCCAGGTTTTTTGAAACACCGTTTACACATTTTACCAGCTGAACGTTTCCGCTCTGGATAAGGTAGAAGCAGTCTCCAGGTTCGTGTTCTGCAATGATAACCTGTCCCGGTTCATAAACTTTCTTGAAACGTTCAAAGGCAGGCAGACTGAAAATTGGAAGCGATGAGCCTTCTGCTGAAACGTCTCCTCCCACTGTAAGACGACTTCTCTGTGCTGAACGCTCTGAACGGAGTTTTGCATCGGCATAAAGTTTTGCAACTTCGTTTTTGCGGATTGTGTCAGGGTAGCGTTTCAGGAATTTAATGTAAACGTCACAGGCTGAACGGTACTGTTCATCATCGTAGAATGCTTTTGCTACAGCGAGCATACCAGTCTGCTGGTCTTCAAGAACATTATTAAGAATTGATTCTGTTTTTTTGTGGATCTGACGGAGCTGATTTGAGAAAACACGGAGCATTTTCATAATCAGTGTTTTGTTGTTGCTGAACATCAGTTCAAATTCCTGAACTGTCAGTGAAACTGCAACTGTGTCCTGAACAACTGTAGCGGTTTCTTCACGCTGAAAATGTCCCAGTGCTGATTTTACGCCAAAGAATTCACCCGCTTTAACCTGTTCTGATACAGGGGCTCCTGATTCAATATCGGTGCTGGAAAGAAGAACCATACCTCGCTGGAGGATAAAGATTCTTTCGTCTCTGTCACCTTCAAAATATATAATAGAACCTTTTGAATATGAAATAGCCTTTGGCATACTTTTTGCACTCCATAACATTAAAATGATTATAGGTTAAACAAAATTATATCATAGATGTCTGAAATGTGCTATTGTAAAAAAAGATGACAGATTTTCACGTTCACACTTCTGCATCTGACGGTCAGTACAGTCCTGCAGAGTTAATTCAGAAAGCAAAAGAAAAAAATATCTCAGCAATTGCAATTACGGACCATGACACAGTGGCTGGTCTTGAAGAAGGGCAGAAAGCCGCCTGTGATGCAGGCATCAGTTTTATCCGCGGAACCGAGCTTAATATTCAGTGGCCTACAGGAGAGTTTCATCTTCTGGGGCTTGGATTAAAAGAAATATCATCTTCATTAAATGAAATAATCGGGAATCTTCAGAAAAACCGTGAAGAACGGAATCATCAGATGTTTGAACTTCTGGTGCAGAAGTTTCCTGAATTAAGCTGGGATGAACTTTCCGAAATGTTCCCTGACACAATTCTTGGACGTCCTCATTTTGCCAGGTATCTTGTGGCAAAGAATATCGTAAAGCAGAATCAGGTGGCTTTTGATCTGTTCCTTGCAAAAGGACGGGAATGTTATGTGCCGAGAACCGGTGCAAATCTTGATGAAGCCATTGTGGCAATTCGCGATTCAGGCGGATATCCTGTCATTGCTCATCCTATGTCGCTTTTTGTTTCCTGGGGAAAGCTTCCCGAAGTGATTGCCGATATTTATGACCGGGGTGTTATGGGTATTGAGGCTTTTCATCCGGGCGCACGCAACAGCGAATGTTTCCGTCTTGAGGAACTTGGCCGGAAGCTTGGCTTTTTTATTACAGCTGCAAGTGATTTTCACGGTGAAAAAATCCGCAAAGACAGAAAGCTTGGTCACACCTGCGGCGGAAGAAAAATTGATGAAAAGCTGATTCCGGAAATGGATGAGCTTGTTGCGATGCTGAAAACTGATAATTGAAAATTGTATGTCTGATATTTTACTGGTAGCAGTTAATTCAAGTTTTTCTCATACGAATATTGCGGTGCGGTATTTGAAGTATTATGCGGACCGCTTTTTGTGTAGCACTTGTACCACGCAAGGGGGCTGCGACTCTGACATCCCGAAGGGCGAGTGTGACAAAGCTGCAGTCCCTGCCGGGAACTTTGATTCTGGACCCATGCAGGGCGATTTGAGCGGTGGCGCCGCTTCCCCCATTCAGTTCTGCGAGTTCACAATCAATCAGCCCCTTGGTGAAATTATCCGCGGCATCAATTCTCAGAATCCTAAAATCATTCTTTTCTCAACTTACATTTGGAATATTGAAACGGTTGTCCGCATTGCAAAAAACATAAAGGTGTTGCGGCCGGAAATTGTTGTGGCTGCGGGCGGACCTGAAGCAGGTTTCCGTGGAAGTGATTTTCTGAAAGAAAATCCAGATTTTGATTTTGTGATGAAAGGGGAAGGCGAAGAAACTTTCCGCCAGGTTGTGGAGCGGGAAAAAGCAAGCGCCGTCCCTGTCCCGCAGGGCGATTTGTGCTTTGTCTCGGGCGCACAGCAATGCGGCATGACCCCGCAGGGCGAGTTTGTGCTTGGTGCACAACAATGCGCCGTCCCGCAAGGCAATGCTCTGAGCGCACAACAATGCGCTGGCCCTGTTCCGCAGGGCGATTTGGACGGTGTTCTGACCGCACAGCATAGTGCCGCCGCCCCAGCGGGCGATTTGGGTTTTGTCCCGGGCACACAACAATGTGGCATCCCGCAAGGCAATGCTCTGAGCGCACAGCAATGCAGCACCTCTCAAGGCGATTCAGACTTATCACATGGCGCCGCCCCAGCGGGCGATTTGGGTTTTGTCCCAGGCACACAACAATGTGGCATCCCGCAAGGCAATGCTCTGAGCGCACAACAATGCGCCGTCCCGCAAGGCAATGCTCTGAGCGCACAACAATACGCCGCTGCCCCACAGGGCGACTTTGTCCCAGGTGCACAACAATGCGGCGTGGTTCCGCAGGGCGATTGGGACAATGCTCTAAGCGCACAGCAATGCAGCACCTCTCAAGGCGATTCAGACTTATCACATGGCGCCGTCCCGCAAGGCAATGCTCTGAGCGCACAACAATGCGCCGCCGCCCCAGCGGGCGATTTGGGCTTTGTCTCGGGCGCACAACAATGCGCCGCCCCGCAAGGCAATGCTCCGAGCGCACAACAATGCGGCGTCCCGCAAGGCAATGCTCTGAGCGCACAACAATGCGGCGTGGCCCTGCAGGGCGAAAAATTCCTGGAGTCCTTGAAGAATGTGAAGGGGTTGTATCTTAGAAATCCTTCGCATAAAAATGACATCACTTTCACAGGCGACCAGGAACTTATCTGTGACATGGGAACCATTCCTTTTCCGTATCCTAATCTTGAAAAGATGGATGTGGATCACAAGATTTTCTATTATGAATCAAGCCGTGGATGTCCTTTTTCATGCGCTTACTGCATGAGTTCTCTGGATACGAAAGTGCGCTTTGTTCCGCTGGAAAAAGTCTATGCCGATCTTCAGCGTTTTCTGGACGCCGGCGTGAAACTTGTAAAATTTGTTGACCGCACTTATAACCTGAAGTCGGAACGCTATGTGGGAATCTGGAAATATATAATGGAACATCACAACGGAAAGACAATGTTCCATTTTGAAATTGAAGGTGAGTTCTTAAGCGAAGAAGCAATGGAATTTCTTCAGACTGTGCCGGAAGGAATCATGCAGTTTGAAATCGGGGTACAGAGTTCAAATCCTGTAGTCCTTAAAGCCTGTGGCCGTTCACCTGAAATAAAAACTCTCCGCGAAAATATTTTGCGCATTCCCAAAACAATTCATACGCACCTGGATCTGATTGCGGGCCTTCCATATGAAGATCTGGAAAGCTTAGGCCGTTCCTTTGATTTTGTTATGAGCATGGAGCCTGATGCGCTTCAGCTTGGATTTTTGAAAGTGCTTTACGGAGCCCCCGTAAATTCATTCTGTGGTTCTGAGCCTGACTGGAAGTGGATGAAAACTCCGCCTTATGAAATTCTTGAAACCCCGTATTTGAGTTACGATGAAATCCTCTTTCTGAAAGATCTGGAAACAGCACTGGACGCTTACTGGAATGACCATCATTTTGATACAGTCATGCGGTATCTTGCATTTTCATATTCCGGCTCGTGTCACAACGACATGGGCGCCGCTTCTCAAACGGGTGACAAGCGCGCCGCTCCGCAAGGCAATGCTCTAGGCCCACAGCAATGTGCCGCCACCTTGAAAGGCGACTCGGTCTTATCACAATGCGCCGCTACCCCAGCGGGCGCACTGGACAATGCTCCGGGCGCACAGCAATGTGCCATCCCGCAGGGCAATGCTCTGAGTGCACAACATTGCGGCACCTCTCAAGGCGATTCAGACTTATCACATGGCGCCGCCTGGTGGAAACTTTTCGTGTCACTTACAAAATGGCTTCGCACAAAAGATGCTTTCGCTTCCGCTCATCAGAAAGACTACTGGGCTCAGATGCTTCACGAGTATCTGGAATGGCAGGAAGATATTGCGCATCACGGCGGCTTTGTTCTGAGTGCACAGCAATGCGCCGCCGTCCCGCAGGGCGACTTGGACGGTGTTCTGACCGCACAACAAAGTGGCACCACCGCCCTAGCGAGCGACTTTGACTCAGGCGCCCTGGACGCTGCTCCGGGCGAACAACAATGCGCCACCGCCCCAGCGGGCGCCCTGGACAATGCTCCAGGCGCACAGCAATGCGGCATCCCGCAGGGCGACTTTGACTCAGGCGCCCTGGACAATGCGCTGTCCTCGTCACAATGCAACGTAGCGCGGGAACTTCTCCGTTTCGATTACATTGCCGGCGGCAAAAAAACAAATCCGCCAGCATGGCTCCGCCGGAACTATGACGATCAGGGCCATTACGACGCACTTCAGCGCACAACTGGCATCAGGCATTCCCGCCTGGATTTCGTCTATTCCGATTTCGACACGTTCTCCGTAAATCCTCTGGACCCTGCCACCTGGCATTCCGCGCCGGCCGCCCCATGGAGCGATTTGGACAAAGCTCCGAGTGAACAACAATGCGGCACCCCGCAGAGCGACCAGGACAATGTTGAGCGCTCGCAGCAAGGCGCCACATATTCCGTGCTTTTCCTTTATGCCCGTAAAGAAAGCGACCACCCGACCGATTTCCAGCGCGTTCCTCATCAGATTTTGATACACTAATCCCAATTTTCCTCAAAACTGCGTAAAATCGACACACATTTTTCAGAAATTCTCCAAAATCAAGAGTCATTTTTTCCATGATGATTTGGGGCTTGGGGAGATTTTTCCACTGATACAGCGGAAAAACCTCCCCCGGTGCTTCCGGGCTCCCCTACGGTTGGTCCTTCGGACCCGCTTCGCGGCCCTCCAGCACCTAAGCCGAAATTGGCACGAAACTTGCTATATTTTAAGTGTAACGAAAGTTACAAAACCAAAACTTAATCTTAATCAGGCTTTCCGCCTGATGCGGAGGCTAAGGAGGCTTGTAAAAAATTACATCCTTGTAATTTTTTTCATTCAAGTTTGTTCATGCGTTGCATTCACAAACTTGAATTCTCGCCATCCATGACTCGCCGCTGCCGCGGAGGCTAAGGAGAATAACATGAACGAACTTTCAATTTTTGACTCACTTTTCGATGATGTAATGGGAACACTCAGCGCACCTTCTTATCGTGCCTGCTACACAACTCCTCGTGTAGATGTAAAATCAGATGATAAGGGATATGTTCTGGAAATGGATCTTCCTGGCCGATCTGAAGAAGACGTAAACATCGAACTGGACCACAACACACTGACAATTTCTTCAAAGGAGGAATCTCACCGCGAAGAAAAGAAAGAAGCAAAAGAAGAAGCCAAAATAAACTGGATTCTTCACGAACGCCGCTCGTCACAGTTCAAACGCACTTTTACATTGCCGGAAGATGTAAACGGTGAAGCAATCACTGCAACTTTCAAAAACGGCGTTCTTACATTGAACATGCCGCGCCATGAATTGCCAGCACCTAAAAAGATTCTTATAAATGCAGCTTAATCAAAGCCAAATAACATAAACCTGCCGCTTCGCGGCACGGCAACTCCTTCGGGCTGTAAATCCTGTGTGTGTGGATTTATAGCCCTTTCTGTTTTAACTTGAAATTGAGCGCCCTATGGGGCAATGACGCCCTGCGGGATTTTGGGAGCAGCGTGTATTAACGCCCCATGGGGACAAAGGGGGTCTCCGGGACCAGGATGAGCGGGCGGGCGCGGGCTTTTTCGGCGGAAAAAGCTATAAAAGTGAATAATTTGTGTGATTTATAGCCGAATTCCGTTCAGGCGTTAGCCCGGGGCGTGTTTTATGCGGCTGAAAAGCTATAAAAATGCTGTTTTCCCGCGATTTATAGCTGATTTCTTGCGGAATGTTTGCCCCAGACAGCACTTTGTCCCAAGATTCGGCTATAAATCTAGGCATGCGTGCAGATTTATAGCTTTTTCGCGCGTTCAGTGGCGGGCACAGGCAGGATTTTCGCAAAAACGGCTATAAATCCGCGGAATCGGCAGAATTTATAGCCAAAAAGCCTGTTTTCCCGCGCCCGCCCTGTCCGCGAAGCGGCGACCGGTGCTATGTCCCGCTAGGGCGACCATGGCGCCGTTGTGTGAACATACCGCCGCTCCACGCATATCACTTCTAGCATCGGCTCGCAGGGCGAGCAGGACTTTGTCCCGCAGGGCGCACACTGTGCTGTGTGCTGCTACCCGCAAAGAGGAGCCAGCAATTTATCGAGCACTCTGGTGTCCAATGGTACGGTGTCTGTTTCCTGAGAGAAGAGCAGAGTTTCCCCAAGTACATATCCGTTCAGAAGATACAGATTGATTTTCTTTACCATGGACACTGCATATTCAGGATCATCAGCCAGACCGAAGTGCTCGAAAATAATTTCTTTGCGGGTACGTTTGTTCAGAATCGTGAAATCAGGGTGAAGCAAAATGGTGCGTACGCTCATTTTTAGTTTTACGGGCGCTTCGTATCGGTAGGGGATTCCAAGAAAGTTCAAACGGTCAGCTATTATCTTTTCACTTTTTGAGCGTACGCGCTCCCCGCGGTTTGTCAGAAATCCTATATCCGTGGAGTCAAAAGTTTTTCCTTTAAAGGGGGTATTCTGCCAGTTTTTAATAAATTCAGAATCTGACAAAACCGCGGGTTTGATAAGGTCCCGGCGGGCGGGACAATTTGTGAAAATCTCTTCGGGGCATTCCCCTGGGGCGGCCTTTAGAAATAGGTTGATAGCTTTTTCCCACGCTTCGCAGTTCTTCAAAAGTTTCAGGTTGTAATCGCGCTGTGCAAGCCGCATGGTCAGAGCTTTTAGTTCTGGTCTTTTTTGACACAGATACCGTCCGTTGGTATCACCTTTTTGTGTCATTTGAAAGTACTGCGGCTTGCCCTTGGGCCGCCCCACTCTTAAGTGGCCTTCATCGGGACTTTTCTTTAATGCCACTTTAGTTTTTTGAATTAGGGATTCGAAGAAGATTTTCTTTTCATTTAGTTGTGAAATAATTTTTTCCATATCTTATATATGGATTTTTTTTGTAATTTTAGGAAAAAAGAAAAGTGAAAAAGCTATAAAAGTGAAAAATTTTTTGTGATTTATAGCCGAATTCCGTTCAGGCGTTAGCCCGGGGCGCGTTTTTTGCGACCAAAAAGCTATAAAAATGCTGTTTTCCCGCGACTGATAGCTGATTTTTTTCAGAATGCTGGTCCCGGGTAACATTTTGTGACAAGATTCGGCTATAAATTGTGGATTGTACCCAGATTTATAGCTTTTTCGCGGCGTTCAGTGGCGAGCGCAGGCAGGATTTCCGCAAAAACGGCTATAAAGCCGCGGGAT
>JAHBAD010000082.1 GCA_018385395.1 Treponema sp. | reverse complement strand
CTTTATCACTATTTCGGGAACAAAAAAGGCATTCTTACTGCAATGACCGAAGTTTACGGCGAAAAGATGAAGAAAATGCTTTTTAAGGCTACTGATTACATGGGAGATCCTGTCAGGCATTTTACACTGGTTTTGGAAGGTCAGATCCGTTTTGCAAAACTGAATCCGGAATTCTTCAAGCTTTACATGCAGTCTGTGACAGGCGGGGAAGAAAGTGATATTTTTACGACCTTTGCTCCTTTTCGTGACGCCGTGTCTGAAATTTACAAGGTGCTTTTTAAGAATTCTCTTTCTCTTTTTGGAAATATGAAAGGCTATGAAAATCTTTTTGCCAGAAATTTCAAAAGTCTCGTAGAATCTACAGCCATAACAGCCCTCAATGATGAAATCAAAATTGATGATGACACGGTTTACCGCATTATCCGTGCTTTCTGTTATGGTGTTGCAAATTAAAAGGTGGCCGGCACGGCTCACTCCGCTCGCCGCCGGCACTTCCGCAGTTCGGTAACCCTCAGTCTCCTCGCCGTCAAAGCCGGCTCCGGTGACCGCTTCGCGCTGCTCCAGCGCCTGCCGGTTTAAAGCTCCTTAATTTTTTTGCAAAGTTCGTTATCTTCAAGAAGTTCTTCAAGCCGGGCGGGAATTCTGTAAGTCCAGTTGAACGGGTTTACTGAGCCCGGCACATTTATTCTTTCGTCTTCAGCATTTTCTTTCCAGTATTTTTCATTCATGTAGAGAAGGTCCTGAAGGGGCGGAATAAACCATGTGCTTTTTGAAGCTTTGCAGGCTGAAAGCAAATTGCCAATTGATAATTGAGAATCGAAAAGGTTGTTGGTTTTTGAAAGTTCACTTTCGGTTTCTTCGTTTTTGATTTCCATTAATTGTGAATTATTAATTGTGAATTGTGAATTGTTAAACCATTCCCGCATTGTGCTTGAGTCGTGAACGCTTGTTGTGCAGACGCTTAAAGGCTCGTAGTCCTCAAATGGAACATAAGGCTGGCCTTCTTCGTCCCATTTACGGCACCAGCGGACAACGCGGAGCCCAAGAATTCCAAGCTTTTTCATAACGCGGGGAACACATTCAAATCCCACTCCAAGGTCTTCTCCGCACGGAATCATTTCTGTTGCTTCTGTTAATGCGGTAAGAATTTCTGTTGCATTTTTTTCCCAGGTTCTGTTTTCTTTCATGGAAACTTTTTCGAAAAGCTCTGTCAGTTTTTCTTTTTCCAGATCGTTCAAAGTTCCCCAGGAAGTGCTCTGTCCGTAAATCCAGCTTGGAACATATTTATTTTTACCCATGGGGATAAGTGTTCTGTCGCTCCAGGCTTTTACAAGATATTCTTTTATTTTAATTTCGGCTTCTTCTGTGCAGAGCTCCATTCCGGAAAGATCAGCTTCTTCGATATTTTTTGAACCGAAGGCTTTTTTGCCCGCTCCGTCTAAAAGCCAAAGTTCTTCATTGGGGAGTTTTGTCGCAAAGAGCTTTAATATTTCGTGGCTTTTTTTGTGGTTCCATGTAATGTCTTCTATTACGTGTGTGGGAACGTGAGGTACCGAAAGCCATCTGATGCGTTCATCATCAAAACCAAGTTCATAAAGGTCATCGGCTTTGAAGCCTGCAAAAGGTTCTGTGTGGCCGTTCAATGCGTTGCAGTCGTTTTCAGGAATGGCCCAGATACGGAAAAATCCTAAGATATGGTCCAGACGGTAAGCGTCATAAAATTTTGAAGCATTGATAAGCCGGTTTTTCCACCATGTATAATTATCAGCTTTAAGGTTTTTCCAGTTGTAAATTGGAAAGCCCCAGTTCTGTCCGGCAGGATTTTCGCCGTCAGCAGGAGATCCAGCTCTGAGTGACTGGTTGAAAATTTCAGGATGGCTCCAGGCATCGCAGGAATCTTCATTCATCAGAATTGGAAGATCGCCTTTAATCAGTATTTTGTTTTTACGGCAGTATTCTACGCTTTCAGAAAATTGTTTTTCACATTCAGCCTGTAGCCATGCGTAGTAAAGGTGAGCTGGATCAGAATTCCATCGTTTTTTTATTTCTTCTTCTGAAAGACCTGTGTCTATTTTTTTCCAGCTTTTCCAGGAAGCCTGCATGTAGGAATACTTCAGGTTTTTGTAAACGGCGTAAGGAATGACCCAGCTGTTTTTTTTGATAAAGTTTTCTAAATCCTTTGAAGCTTTTCCTTTTTTTGCAGTTTCAGTTTCTGCGTAAATCTTGCGGAGAAAATAATCCTTAGAGTTATTTACATCGTCATAGCTGAAGCGTTCTGCATCTTTATGATAAGAAATGAATGCGTCGTAATTTTTCTTGAATTCCGCATTTGATTTATAAAGTCCGTCAAAGCCTTCAATTGATTCCAGTGAAAGATAGATTGGATGAAGCGCGAAGGCTGAAAGGGCAGAGTATGGTGAACTTTGTGTTCCCGAGTCATTTACGGGAAGCAGCTGGATAATTCCCAGTCCCGATTTTTTTGCAAAATCAGCAAGTTTTTTTAAATCTGTATATTCACCGATGGAAGCGGCTTTTTCTGTTCGCAATGCGCCAAGCGGAACTGCGGTTCCTGTAAGTCTTTCAATTTGAGTCATAAGAAAAGTATAGCAAATAATTGATAATTGACAATTGAGAATTGAAAATTGAAGTTGGTTGGAAGAACTAACTTTGTGAAAGGGCGGTCATAAAAGATTTGTAAACAGGGTTTTCTTTTGCCTTGTCAGAAAGGTCCCTGGCGGCGTTGTAAGACCAGGAATAATTATCTTCCTTTATGGATGCTTCGAGGATTTTCAGATAAACCTGGTCTTTTAATTGATTTTCTTTTGGGCAACCGGTAAAGACTGAATAAATATAATTAGCTGAATTCAAAATGTCTTCATCTGAGGAAACTAGAAGTCGTAATGCTTCTGTACAGGGCATGTAAGGGTACTTATTTATTACAGAATCTATTTCTTTAAAATCAGCTTGAATATGTCCTTCCGTGGCTTTTTTCAGAAACTTAAAATCAGAAATCATCTGGGTATATTTTTTTTCATCTTTTTCAGCCAGCTCAATAGTTTCTTCAAGCGTCAGAAATTCTTTATTTGCTATTTCTACTACATCCAGAGAATATACGCAGAGTGATGTAATTAAAAAAAAACTAACACAAAAAAATATCTTCTTCCCCATACAGAAATCCTTCTCCCATTACAACCATACATCTTCTTCTCTGATAATTGTACATTATCCATTGTCAATTTTCAATTAGACTATTCCAGTGCCAGATCGGTTTTGCAAGCTTGTTTGGGAAAGGCTGGAAGTTACGGAAGTCCGGAAGCCAGGAAGTATCGTCTGAAAGTTCCTGATAGAACAGATATTCAAAGTCGTAAACTTCAAGCATGTCCCGGATATCTTCGTCTTCAATTTTAGAAGTAAGGCGGTTTTCAATTTCGGAAAGACTTTTTTTACGCTCTTCGAGACATTTTGCGTCTTCCTCAAAAGGTACCGGAGTGTACTGATTCATAAGGGAAATGACAGCACTGCCGTCGGCATTTTCAGAAAGCCAGCTCAAAGTGTCACAAGTCTGCTGGAATTTTCCCGGAAGGAAAAGATGCCTGATAATGACTCCCGACGTCATTTTTTCAAAAGTTTCACCGTTTCGACTAACTTCTTCTATACGAACAGGATTATTTTCCATCATCCAGGTGATAGCTTTTTTTGCCACTTCAGGATAGTCAGGAGCTTTAAAAAGCTTTGCACTTAAATCGGAATCAAGAGTTTTCAGGTCGGGAAGCCAGATTGTGACAAGGTCTTTTAAAAGTTCAAGCATTTCTACGCTTTCGTAGGCGGAACTGTTCCAGCAGAAAGGAATTGTGCAACCTGCCTCTTTTGCGTGGCGGATATATTGTGCAAGAAGAGGAATATGGTGGCTTCCTGTAATGATGTTGATGTTTTCCGCTCCCATATTCTGTAAATCGAGACAGATTTTTGTGAATTCTTTGGAATCGATTTCCCGGCCCATGCCGTTCTGTGAAATCTGATAATTCTGGCAGAAAGCGCAGCGGAGGGTACAGCCCGTAACAAAAATGGTACCGCTTCCGCCTTTTACGGTAATGAGAGGTTCTTCGCCAAAATGAAGGCCCGCACTGGCAATGCGTAACGCGGCAGGTTCTTTACAGAATCCTGTTTTTTCCTGACGGTTTACGCCGCAATGTCTTGGGCATTGTTTACAGTTTGTATACAAAATGTTTTCCTTCTAGGATGATGCGCCAGGAATGCGGAGGGCTTGGTCCCAAAGGGACTGAGGGTTACCGAACCCGGAGCTCTCCGACCGCGAAGCGGGGGCGCAAAAATTCTACAGAGCGTGATGATCAACAAGAATTGACATAAGTTCTGTAAGCTTGCCGATATCCATATCTTCGGCTTCGTAATTAACAAGTTCTGCAAGGTTTTTCCAGTCTTCATTTGTCACAAGCTGGCAGTTTTCGTCCGAATTGTTCAGGAATGCAAGAAACGCTCCCAGCTTTGCAACATCCTCATCTGTCGGGGCTTCGCTTAAATCGGCCTGGTTCCAGATATAATTCTTTTCCCAGTAGTCAAAAATGGTGTTTGCAAAGCTTTTTTCAACCTGCGAAGATCTGGCAAAAAGGTCAGCCAGAGGATTACTCAGACGGTTATAATCTGTAACATTGTTATGTTCGTGACGGTCCATTTTCTTCATTTTGGCTACGTCACTGGTGAATTTTTCTACATCTGTCATGGAAAATAGAATATCAGATTTAAGTGGAATATAAAAGAATATTTTTATTGACAATCATGCGTTGGAAAATTAATATTATATGTATGGATTTGAGAACAGTATTAACAACAGACACAGTAAATCTGCACCTTAAAGGTACTACAAAAGAAGAAATCGTTGACGAAATGCTGGACATTCTGGTTAAAGCCGGAAAAGTAACAGACAAAAATTCAGCACGTGAATGCGTTCTGGACCGCGAACGCAAAATGTCAACAGGTATGAAACATGGAATCGCTATTCCTCACGGAAAAACAGATACAGTAACAGACCTGGTTGCTTGTATTGGTATTTCTGATAATCCGGTTGATTTCGACTCACTGGATCAGGAACCATGCAGAATCTTTATTATGACTCTGTCACCAATCAACAAGACTGGTCCACACCTTCAGTTCCTGGCAGAAGTTAGCCTTCTGTTCAAGAGCCCTGAAAAACGTCAGGAAATCCTGAGCACTCAGGACAAAGCTGAAGTTATCAGAATCCTTACAGAATAAACTTGTCTGTTTAAAGGTAAACGCCGTGTGTTTTTGAAACCTGATCTTATGACAGAAGTTTCATTTCGCACGGCTTTTTTTTTATAAAATTTAAAAAAGGAATTAAAATGGAAGAACCTAAAGAAACTCTCGAATCAAAAGTAGAAAATCCTCCAGATAACAGACCGAAAAAAAAGAAAAAGAATCCTGTTGTAAAATTTCTGCTTGGAATAGTTTATTTTATTCTTATTATAGTACTGATACTTGCTTTATGGCTTGGAGTAAATTTCTGCATAAGAGCTGATATTTCAGATTCTGTTCCAGACGGATTTTCGGTTCATCTCCGGACTGATTCGGTCTGGGATTCTGTGAATCCACTTTTCGATCTTCAGGCAGCTGACATCCTTCTTTCAGATTCAAGTCTTGCTTGCATAAAACCTGCGTTTATAGATTTCCGCCAGTCAGGGCTGCGCACAAATAAATTAGTGAACGTAGCTCTTTCCCGTCACCTCGATTTTATGCTCTATGAGAATAATGAGTTCGTTGCAGTTCTTGATACAGGCATTCTTTCCGGTATTGTAAAACTTGCTCCTTTTTATTTGAAGTTCAAACCTGTTGAGAATCTTTCAATTATTAAAAATGATGATGCAGAATATTTTGAATATGGAGCTGGTGATACAGTTTTTTATGCAATGATCAGAAAGAATCTTGTCATTGCATCTTCATCAAAAGAATTGTTCGAGAAAGTAGTAGCTGGAGGAAATTCACAGACTCTTTCTGAAGCAAAAAAAGAATCTTTTTCTGGAAAACTTACATCTTCATTTGCAGTTACTGCAGATAGCCGGAAAGTTTTAAATATGTTCGGAACAGATAATGATTATATAAAAGCCGTTGCATCATGCCTTCCTGAAGAAGAACTTGCAACTGTAGATTTTGATATTACAGACCATAATCTGAATCTTTCTGTTTCAGTTCCTTTTGTTATTGATAATGAAAATGAAGGCAATCCTGTTGCGCATATTCTGAATCGGGATTCAAAGATTCCTTCTCTTATTCAGAAACTTCCGGCTTTTGTTCAGTATTATACAGTTCTTTCGGCAGGAACTCTTCAGGAATTGAAAAATGCAGTTTTCTTTGCTGCAGGTGATAAGCTTGGTCTGGAAAATAAGTGGGGGACTGCACAGAGTCTTTCAAGTATGGTTTTCCATGACAGTATTGATAATTTAATTTTCTCATGGACAGATGATGAATATGCTGTTCTTGGACTTGAGCAGAAAGCAGAGCCTGTTTTTGTGATAAAAATAAAGGATGAGAAAAAACGTCGTGAAGTGTTTGAGACTATTTTCAGTTCAATCATCCTGCAAAGCGATACAAGTCTAATTATGGATAATGTTCGTCTTCCACGCATTGAACTTCCGTCATTTATTCAGGCAATTCTTGAAAGTTTCGGCATTCGGATTCCTTCACCATATTATATGGTAAAAGACGGTTTCATGTATCTGTCACAGAGTCCTGAAAACCTTGCGGCAATTAATTCAGCTATAAAGAATGGAACTCGACTTTCGCAAAATGATAACTGGAAAGAAATTTCAAATCGTTTTTCACAAAGTTCATCTGCAAGTCTTTATTACAATCTTGAACGAAGTATTCCGTTCTTTTTGAAATCAAAATCTTCAATTTCAAAGATTCTTTCTCTTTACAATATCGGACGTCTTGATCTTCGTGTAAAAGATTCAAAACTTGAAGTTTCTCTCAGTTCGGTAGAAAGTAAAACTCCGTCTACAATGACGCTTGCAGGTTTCCCTGTAGAACTTGGTGGCAAAGTTTCCTCAGAACTGTATGCATCAAATCTCAAAAACAGCAGAGTACTTTTCTATCGTCAGGGAAATAAAGTTATTTCTTATAATCTTGCAAGTCAGGAAAAAATCGAACGTGAAATTGAAGGATTGAAATATTTTGCTTCAGCTGAAGTTCCCAATAAAAAAGAAGGCGGAGCACTTTGGGCTTTAACTGTAGACGGAACTGTTTATTTACTTGATGAAAAACTAAAAGATCCTGCAGGTTTCCCGAAAGTTACTGGTTTTGTTCCTTCATCCGGAATTAGTGCAGCAGAAGAAAAAATGTTTTTTAATGCTAAAGGACAAAATCTGGTTGAAGTTGGTTTTGACGGGGAAATTGCCCGGAAAAAGATTGAAGCCTTTGACGATATATCGACAGTGCCACTTTTGGTTAAAGGGTCTTTCGAAGAAAAAAATACTGAGAAGGTAGTGCTTTATGAAAGAAGCTTTATGGGTGGTTTTCATGTAATTGAAGCAAAGGAAGAAAACAGTGAGTTTTATCCGGTAGATGGAATTGGTTTTGGAATGCCGGACGTAATGAAAACTGATGAAGGTTTTGTTCTTGGATTTGTTTCTCAGTCAGGACTTCTTACTTTGACTAATATTTCAGGTTTTACTCCTGAACAAAAAACTCTTCAGCTTGATGGAATCTTCTATACAAATGTAAAACGGTGTGGAAATTCTTTTATTGCTTTATCGGAAGATGGAACTCTTTACAGTATAAACGTAAAGGAAATTATTAAAGAGTTCTGGACTGATGATAATTTTGAACCAGAAAAGCTTATCATAAAAACACGAATTCCTTACATGACAGCACGTACTGCATATATTACTGTTACTGATTTTGATAATGATGGTAATGAAGAAGTGTTCGTTTGTGGAGACGGTAATATAATATATGGATTTGAAGAAAATCTTGAAATGATCGGTTGCTTCCCTGTTTCAGGTTATGGACGTCCGCTCTTCATGGATTTAGACGGCGACCGCAAAAATGAATGTATCTGTCTTTCTCTTGATAATAGACTTAACGGCTGGCGACTTATATATTAAAATGTAAAGGTACCAT
Organism: Treponema sp.; assembly: GCA_018385395.1. Classification (GTDB taxonomy): domain Bacteria; phylum Spirochaetota; class Spirochaetia; order Treponematales; family Treponemataceae; genus Treponema_D. The sequence goes on along the minus strand of JAHBAD010000082.1, from coordinate 6,944 downwards.
AATGTCGAAGGAGTTTTTATGAAGAAGTTTTTGAGTGTGGCTATTTTTGCCGGTTTGTTGTGTCTGACTTTTTTTTCTTGTGCAAGTTTACAGGAAGATGTTCTTGTTCAGACAGATTCAGAAAATTCGGTAACTAGAGAAACCTCTTCATTTGAAGATTCCTTTATAGATTTTGACAGTGCTGTCCTTACAGGCAGCGTGGCAAGTATGAAAGAAATGGACCGCTTTATTTCTGATGTGGAATCAAAACTTTCAGCCCATACAGAACCTGCACTTTCAGCACGTCTTCAGGCATTTGAAGGACTTGTTCTTCTTCTTGAAAGAAAAACAAAGAAAAGTTCGGAATGCTATGAAAAAGCAAAAGCCCTTCAAAGTGGCGATGAATATGTTCTTCTATTGAATTCCAGACTTCAAAAAAACACTTCTGATTCTCTTAATCTTTTAAATGAATATCTTTCATTTGATTCTGATAATCCTCTTTTTCTTCTTGAAAAGGGAATCATTCTGTACAAAAACAAAGAATATGGTGAAGCCGTTGCAAATATGGATAATGCTTTCCTGATTTTTGATCAGAAAAATGAAACTGTGTATCGGGAAAAATACGGTTCTCTTCGTGACAATGCATGGAAATTTCATTCCACTGGAGCTTCAGTCATTTCCGCCGATCCTGGTGCAACAATTACTTGTGAAAGAATGGTGATGCTCACTATGGAAAACACAGGACTTCTTGATGATTTTACTTTAGATTCAAAAATTACTTCTGCTGCCCTTGTTAAAAAACTTGAAGCAGCAGGTTATTTTAGTGCTGCTGGTGATATTGATGAGAATGGTTATTCATCAAAAGAAATGATTTCTTCCAGTGAAATTACCCGTACCCTTTGTGCAAGATTTTTGTGGAATGTTTATGTTCGCGAAACAGGAAATATGAAACTTCTTAATGCTTATTCAACACGTTTTTCACGCAAGGCTAATGGCGAAACACCAGTGGCAGACGTTCCAATGAACAGCATTGATTTTGATGCCTGTATTGGAGTAGTGGAAAAAGAAATAATAAATCTGACAGACGGTCTCCTTTTTGAAGGAGACAAGCCTGTGTCAGAGCTTGAGTTTATCGAATACGTAATTCGCTGCGAACAGGCCGCAAAATAATTCCTGCGTGCTTATTCCGTCCAGACTTTTTTTACAATATTCAGGTTTCTGATTGAGTCCAGTTTTGCAGGGGAATTGTCCATGTGCATGAAATCATTTCCTTTTACAACAAAGGACTGTCTGTCTTCCTGAATATGGAAAAGTACTTTGCAGTTTCCTGTGCTTTCAGAAATAATGTCGCGAAGCGGTTGCAGTGTAATGCGGGTTATGGCATCAGTGTCCAGTTCAATGTGGACCTCGCGGACAGAATGTGTTTCAAGTTTTGAAGGGTCTTCAATTGAATCAACAATAAAGCTTGGGTCAGGTCTCTGATCACTTACTTCAACGCGTCCGCGGAATGCGTAAATGCCGCCGTCTACAATCTGATTTTTTAACTGTTCCCATTTATCGCTGAAGAAAGTCATGTCGATGAAACCGTCATAATCAGAAAGCTTGGCAAAAGCCATTGGGGTTCCTTTTTTTGTTACAATAGTCCGTAGTCCGGTTACCATTCCAAGAATAGTGTACAGTTTTCCCGAGTTTCTTAAATCCCATGGGCGTGCTCCTGCCGCAATAGCACGATCCTTGTCTGTTTTTTCTTCCTGTGCGATTTTTGCAATGGTAGAGGCACGGCAGTTTACAGCACGTTCGATGGCAAGTTTATAATCGTCCAGTGGGTGACCGGAAACGAAACAACCGATACAGTCTTTTTCCATGTTCAGAAGTTCCATACGAGGAAGGTCTCCAACCGGATTGAACTTAAATTCTGTCATCTGTGCAAAGCCTGTATCATCATCGTCGCCAAAAAGAGACCCTTGTGCAGAATTCTTTTCTGCATTGATTCTGTCTGCATGTTCCATTGCTGCTTCCATGTTTTCAAGCAGGGTTGGACGATTCATATTCAAACCCTCTTCTTCGCCGGTGTGGTCAAAGGCTCCTGTTTTGATAAGAACTTCTATGGCACGTTTATTTACTGTGTGCAGGTCTACTCGGCTTAAAAAATCCATGAAAGATTTATACGGACCGTTTTCTGTTCGTTCCCGTACAACTTCCTGTGCGGCAGCTTCACCCATGCCCTTGATACCTTTAAGCCCAAAGACAATACGTCCGTCTACAACGTCGAAAATTACATCGGAACGGTTTACATCCGGTGGGTCTACAGAAACGCCCATACTTCGGGCTTCTTCTATGTAAACTGGAAGGGTATCAGTTGAGGTGATTTCGTTTGTCAGGTTTGCAGCCATAAACTCTGCAGGATAGTTAGCCTTTAAGAATCCGGTACGGTAAGCAAGAACGGAATAGGCTGCTGCGTGAGATTTATTGAAACCGTATCCTGCAAAAGGAACCATGATTTCAAAAATGTCACCGGCATGTTCTGCAGTGTGTCCCTGAGCTTTTGCACCTTCAATAAACTCGTCCTTTTTTTTCATCAGAACGTCCAGTTTCTTTTTACCCATGGCACGGCGGAGCATATCGGCACCACCAAGAGAGAATCCTGCTATTTTCTGGGCAACCTGCATAACCTGTTCCTGATAAACCATAACCCCATAGGTTTCTTTAAGAAGTGGTTCAAGACATGGGTCAGGGTAATGGATTGTTTCAGGTTTCCATTTACCTTCAATGTACTGAGGGATATAATCCAAAGGTCCCGGACGGTAAAGAGCGTTCAAGGCAACAAGCTCTTCAATACAGTGAGGCTGACACTGGCGCAGAATCTTCTGCATACCGGGACTTTCAAACTGGAAAATAGCTACAGAGTCACCTCGACAGAAAAGTTCGAAAGTTTTCTCATCAGTTTCAGAAACATTTCCTGTGCTGAATTCGGGAGTTCCTGGAGCGCGGTGTTTGTTGATGATGTCTTCTGCATAACGGATAAGAGAAAGGGTTTTAAGACCAAGATAGTCAAATTTTACAAGACCACAAGGTTCGATAATATCCATTGTGTACTGAACGGCGGTCTTCATTTTGCCGTCCGAATCAGTAATGGCAAATACAGGTGCCCAGTCAGGAAGCGGTGTAAGTCCGATAACCATACCAGAAGCATGAAGTCCGGTGTTACGGAACATACCTTCAAGGCGTGAAGCAAGGCTGAAAAGTTTCTGATAGCGCGGATCATCCTTGTAAGGAATAAGCTGACCTCCGTCAGGAAATTTTTCTGTAGGTTCTTCAAATGCATTCTTCAATTTTGCCTTAGGATTTTCCGGAATACATTTTTTCAGCATGTTTACTTCTGCAAGCGGAATGTCCAGGATTCGTCCAACGTCAGCAAGACAGTTCTTTGGTTTAAGGGTACCGAAAGTAACAATATGACCTACGTTTTCATCGTGATACAAATCGCGCGTGTGCTGGATAATTTCCTGTCTGAAGTCGAAGTCCATGTCGACGTCGAAGTCCGGCATGGAAACACGTTCAGGGTTTAAGAATCGTTCGAAAATCAGTCCGAAACGGAACGGATCAATATCTGTAATTCCAAGACAATAAGCAACAAGAGAACCTGCACCGGAACCACGACCCGGTCCGATTGGGATTCTGTGTTTAGGTTTATTGTGAACTGTGTCCCAGTCTGATTTTGACCAGTTGATAAATTCCCAAACGATAAGGAAGTAACCGGCAAAGCCCATACCTGTAATAATTCCAAGTTCGTAGTTCAGGCGTTCCTGAATTTCAGGCTTTTCAAAGGTATCTGGGTAACGTTTTCTTAAACCTTCCTGAACCAGGTGAATCATATAATCATTCTGGTCAGACTGGTAGTCGTCTCCGTGAGTGCGGAATTCGGCAGGAAGTTCAAAGCGGGGAAGTGTACCTTTCAGTTCCGGTGTCGAATACTGAAGAATTGTCAGGTTACACATATTTGCAATTTTTGTTGTGTTTGCAATCATTTCTTCCATAACGTCCGGTGTGAAACCTTCGACGCCGTAGAAAGTCTGGCGCATTTCTTCTTCGCTTTTAAAGTAGAATTCAGGGTGGCGGGTTCCGTCGTCATCGGTTCCCATAGGGATACTGTCTTTAATGAGTTTTTTGAAACCGATACATTTAAGGGCATCCTGGACTTCCCAGTCTTCTTTTTCTGTATAGTGACAGTCGTTTGTAAGTACGATAGGAATGTTCAGGTCGCGGGCCAGTTTAAGAAGTTTCGGAGCAACTTCGCGCTGTTCTTTCATGCCGTGATCCTGAATTTCAATGTAATAATGGTCGGGCCCGAAGGTGTCACGGTAAGCTTGGGCAACTTTATAGGCTTCTTCTGTGCGTCCTGAAGCCAGTAGCTGCGGAATTTCACCTGCGATACAGGCTGAAAGACAGATGATTCCTTCGTGGTATTTTTTTAAAAGTTCAAAGTCAATTCGTGGTTTACCAAAAGCCTGTCCTTCTGTAAAGCCTATGGAATTCAGCCAGCACATGTTCTTGTAGCCGGTCATGTTTTCGCATAAAAGGATTAAGTGGAAATATTTGCAGCCTTTACCGCCTTTTCCATAAGGAGCACGTTCCTGGTCTTTGTGATCGCCGTATGCAACATAAAACTCGCATCCGACAATAGGATTGATTCCATTTACATGGCAGAGTTTTTCAAAGTTCAGTGCGCCAAACATATTGCCGTGGTCGGTAAGGGCAACTGCTGGCATGTTCAGACGCTTTGCCTTAGCGACAATGGCGTCAATTTTCTGGGCGCCGTCCAAAAGAGAGTAGTCTGAGTGAACATGAAGATGTACAAAGTTTGAAACCGGTGTTCCTTCGGGAGCGGCCGGAAATTCGTGATAATCTGCCATTTTTTTATCCTTTTATGAATATTTTATATTATACCATATTTTCTGCTTTTTTTTGAGGTTATGGCTTTGATTTCCGGGGTAAAAAAAATCCGCAAAGCATATTTGCCCTGCGGATAAAATCTAATTAAGAAAAGTTCAGATTAATTCAGTTTGAAGGTTTCAATATCTTCCTGAATAGCCTGGATATTACGCTGTGTTTCGGCTGTATTTGAATTAACGATTGTAATGGCATCTGAAATCTGGTGTGCTCCAGAACCGATAAGTGTCATTTTTTCGTTGATTACGCGGGTTACAGAACTGAGAGCTTCCATTTCCTCTGCAATCTGTTCACCACCGTTGAGCATTTCAGCAGAACCGTCTTTTACTATAACTGTTGCATCGTTAATAGAACGCATGGCATCCAGAACCTGCTGGTTTCCGGAACTTTGTTCTGCCATTGCATTCGAAATAATTGATTCCTGATTTTTAACAGTCTGGGCAAGATTATAAATCTTTTCGAACTCGGACTGAACAGTTTTAATGTTTTCAGAAACTGCAGCAATGCTTTCAGAAAGTGCTTTAAGACTTTCATCAATAGATTTACCCTGATTTGTAGACTGTTCTGCAAGTTTACGGATTTCATCAGCAACAACACTGAACCCTTTACCGGCTTCTCCTGCGTGAGCTGATTCAATTGCAGCGTTCATGGCAAGAAGGTTAGTGCGGCTTGCAAGTGTCTGAATCATGCTTGAAGCCTGCATAATGCCTGCGCTCTGATTGATGATGTTTTCTGCAGTTTCTACGGCGATTTTTACGGAAGTCTGTCCTTTTTCTGAAGCTTCGCTAAGGCGGTTTACAGCTTCGTTATTTTTTTCAAGAATTGCAGTAACCGAGTTGATGTTTGCAACCATTTCTTCAACGGCAGCTGAAGACTGTGTAACACCTGCAGCCTGATTTTCAATTGCATTGTTCAGGTTTCTGATTGTACCAAGAATCTGGTTTACAGTTGCTGATGTTTCTTCGACTCCGGCACTCTGGTTCTGCATTTCTTTTTCAACGGCGTTAATTGCTGTCGAAATACTGTCAACGTTGTCACCAGCCGAGTTCATGTTTGCGACCAGGTCTTCAGATGAGCGTGCAGTTGCTTTTGTTGAAGCTCCCATTTCTGCAATAAGTTTTTTTGTCTGGCGGTAAAATTTGTTCATGCTGACAATAACAGACCCCAGTTCAGAACGCTGTGTAACTGGAGCTTCGCTGATAGTGTAGTCGCGTTGAGCAAGGCTGTCAGCCATATTTTCAATGTTCTTAACAGAATATTTAACATCACTTACAAGAAGAATCTGCACAAGCAGGATATGAACTGCTGAGTAAAGGAATACAGGCAGAATTCGTTTTGTTACAACGGCAGTTCCCATAGCTATGTTTGCCGGAACAAAGATACAGGCAAAGATGTGGAAGACAAGTCCTGTTATCATAAAAAGAATAACCAGAAGGTTTCTTGATGTATAATCCATAGTGATTTTTTCACGGCTGAAGGGAAGCCATGAAAGACGCTTTTCAATCAATTGAATTGACACTGCAAAACACAGAAGTCCTGTAAGAAACAACGTTCCTAATATAAAGAATGAAAGACTAGGAATAAATGTTTTCGAAGCTCCAAAAAATGTGAGAGGCATTAATTTTGCAGCAGCTTTTACAAAAGCAAAGCATGTAAGTGCACAAAATGTGATTGGAAGTACAATATTTACATAATCCATAATCTTAAGAGTCTTGTTCAGTTTGTTTGTTGATTCTTCGGAAGATGGATCACATTTATCAATAGCCTTCTTCATATAAAAACAGGCTGCTGTTGCACACAATATTACCAGCAGAAAAATACCTAATACAGGAGGAGCTTTTGTTAAATCCCTCCATTCTTTATTTGTAAGTCCGCCTCCAAGATAGCAGAACAATCCTCCAAGGAAGTTTGGGGCAAGATAGATTCCTGCAATGAAAAGGTAAGCAACTAATGGGATTTCCTGTTTTACAGTTTTATTTGATTTTTCCATAATAGGTAAAAAACCTCCTGACAAT
>JAHBAD010000078.1 GCA_018385395.1 Treponema sp. | reverse complement strand
GGCACAAGGCATGGCACAGGGTATGGCACAAGGCAGAGCCGAAGGTATGGCTCAAGGCATGGCCGCCCAGAAAGCTGAAGATGAAAAGATTATTAAGGAAATAACACAACAGAAAGATGCTGAGATAGAACAGAAGGATGCAGAAATCGCAAGATTAAAAGCTATGATTTCTGGAAAATAGAACAAAGGTATCCGCGTTAGCCGGGCCGTGAGTCTCTGCATCCCTTGGGGGCGTCTGTCATGCCGTCATTTCCCCGCCATGCCGAATTTGTTTCGGCATCCTAGCACCACTTTCTGTATTCTTCGGCTATAAGCTTCACGCCATATTCCACGTCCGCTTCAGGCCCTGCGTAATTCAGGCGGAGACATTTGTCATAGTGCGGATGATTTTCTACAGGCTCGGCGTCAGGCGAATTACCAAAGAAGAAATATTCCCCAGGCATAACGAACACACCCTTTTCCTTAAGACGGTTATAAAATTCAATGGTACCAATTTTCAGGTCTGGAAGATAAAGCCATACGAAAATGGAACCTTCACTTTTATGAATCTTATAATTTGTACCTTTGAAATATTTATGAATGAAACTCTGGATTCCAAGACTCTTTTTTTCATAATATGGGCGGACACTGTTTTTTGCCGTTTCAATAAGCTTACCGGTTCTGATAAGTTTCCCTGCAATACTCTGCCCCACACTTCCTGTTGCCAGAGCCGCAATTGCATTGATTTTAGAAACACTGTCGATTATTTCTTTCTTTGCAATAATTATTCCAGTACGCAGTGAAGGAAGCCCGATTTTTGAAAGACTCATACTAAGAATTACATTTTCATCCCAGTATGGTTCAGCGTCTTCAGTAAAAATAATGTCCGGCCAAGGAAGCCCGTAAGCATTGTCTATAAAAAGCGGAACATTATATTTTTTACTTAAATCAGACAGGTGATGAATTTCATCATCTGTCAAAACGTTTCCTGTTGGGTTTGTAGGTCGTGTAACACAAAGGCCTGCAGTTTCATCAGCATGTATTGAAAGATGTTTTTCCAGAGCTTCAAAATCAATGTGATACTTAAATGTATTGTCATCAAAAAATTCAAAGCTTGCAGGAATACCTACAAAAATATCTTTTTCAACACACTGGTCTGCGTAACCTACATATTCAGGAACAAGGGGAAATACAATCTTCTTTTTAATTGTACTTCCGTCTTCTCTTGTACAGGTTCCAGCGAACATATTAAACAGATAAAAAAATGCACTCTGACTTCCATTGGCCACGGCAACATTTTCAGCCGTAATTTTCCAGCCGTAAGATTTTGAAAGATATTCCGCAACATCAGAAAGAAAACTTGTTCTTCCCTGAGGCGCATCGTAGCGGCCGATCAAGCTTTCAAATTCATCTCCGTTCTGCATTATTTCTTCCATGCGGGAACGATACATTTTTTCAACTTCGGGAATTCTTGCCGGGTTTCCCCCACCCATCTGAACAATACGCAGTCCTTTTGGGAAAGGTTTTCCAAGATCATCCATAAGCTGATTAATTCCGCTGGGGCCACAAAGTTTCTGTCCAAAGTTCGAAAGTTCCATTTGTATTTTCCTTTTTGTTTTTTTAGTCATACCGATTCAGGCTGACTTACTTTAACTGCGTCCGGTTTCGCGTGCTTTCTTGAATGCTTCACGAGAATTCAAGATTGTCTGTTCTGAACAGCAGTAAGCAATACGGAACCATCCCTTACCGCCGAATCCGCTTCCAGGAGCACAAAGAATATTGAACTTCTTAAGATGATTTGTGAAAGCCATATCGTCACCGTCCCAGCCTTCAGGAACCTTTACAAAAAGATAGAAAGCTCCTTCCGGAACAGCATATTCGTAACCTGCATAATCCATAATTTCGATAAGTTCGTTACGGCGTTTTTCATAAAGAGAATAGTCACAGTCTGCATCCCAGCTTTCTGCAATAACTTTCTGGAAGAAAGCCGGAGCGTTTACAAAGCCCATTGTGCGAAGACAGAAAATATTTGCAGCAACAACCTCTTTTGCTTCAGGACAAGCAGGGTTTACACAAGTATAACCAATACGTTCCCCAGGAACAGAAAGGTTTTTTGCAAAACTTGTACAAACGATTGTGTATTCATATTTAGGGAAGATGGCTGCCACCTTTTTTCCACCATAAGTAATTGCGCGATATGGTTCATCAGCAATGATATAAACATTGCGGTCCCATGTCTTTGCATGGTCTTTAAGAAGAGAAGCCAAAGCCGAAATATCTTCTTCTGAATAAATGCGTCCGCTTGGGTTATTTGGACTGTTAATGATGATTGCTGCGGTTTTTTCGTTCAAAGCTGCTTTAATTTCATTCATATCAAGAGAGAAATCTTCTTTTGATTTAACGCGTACAATTTCTCCGTTATGATTATGAATATAGTGATCATATTCTGTGAAATAAGGACAAGGAACAATTACTTCATCCCCTGGGTTCAAAAGACTTTTCAGTGCAACGTTCAAAGCAGAACCTGCTCCAACACACATTACAACATTGGAAAAATCAACTGGAACTCCCTGTTCCTGAGAAGTCTTTTTTGCCATGGCTTCACGCACAAAAGGGTAACCTGCATTTGGCATATAGCCGTGTGCACCTTTTGCTGTTTCTTTTGCATATTTTTCAATTGCAGCCTGAACTTTGGCTGGAGGGTCAAGGTCAGGGTTTCCAATACTGAAATCGTAAACGTTTTCTGCGCCGTATTTCTGTTTAAGAATTGCGCCCTCTTCGAACATCTTTCGGATTACTCCGTTTGATGGACTTTCTAAAATTTCTTTTACGTGTTTTGCTATCATGATAGAATAAATATATCACATTCTGGGAAAATGTGATATAATAGAGAAATTGGAGTATTTAAAAACATGAAAAAGTTTACTGCATTTGTAGCCGCTGTAATTTTTGCAGCCACTTCACTTTCAGCTCTGTCCGTTGACCGGGATGAATTGAACACAACACAGAACACAACAATCGAGTTTATCAACTATGTCGGACCTCATAAGGTTATCGACTCTCTTGAAGCAATCAAAGCTATCGGTACAGCACTTGGAACAGTTATTTCAAAAGACGTTACAGTTGCATCTGATGCAGGTAACAAAGCAAAATATTATGTTATTCATGCTGTTGATCCTTCAGAAAACGGGAAACTTGACGCAGACATCCTTATCATCGGGAAAGACGCCCTGGTAGACCATATCAGAAACATGCGCCATATTATTGCCTCTTATCTTTCGGCCGCTTACGGTTACACAGAACAGGACGCTCAGACAATCGCTACATTCGTAACAGTTTATAATGCAGTTTATCGCGGCGACATGGAAACTTTTAATAAAAAATACAAAAACGCCGTAACAAAAAATCTTACATCTGAAAACTGCGGACTTTCAGTCAACTATAAAGACTGGGCCGGAAAATCAGAAATTGTTATTCCTCTTTTTGATGTAAAAGGTGGAATCTCTACAGTTGATACTTCAGTTATCTCTGACACAAAAGTTGTAGATTCAATGCAGGAAGATGATGACAAAAACATCGATTCCCGAAAAGACATGGTAGATCTGAAAGAACGCGAAGCCGAAAAAGCTACTGAAAAAGCTCAGGACAGTCAGAAAAAAGCAACTGAAGAACAGAAAAAGCTGAACGAAGAAAAAGCAAAAACTGAAGCCGCACAGAAAAAGGCTGATGATTCCCAGCAAAAAGCTGATGAAGCTAAAAAAGAAGCTCTTGCAGACCCAGATAACAGTGAAAAACAGGAAGCTGCAAAAGAAGCAGAAAAACAAGCTGAAACAGCAAAAGAAGAACTGGCAGAACAGAAACAGGCTGAAAAGGCTCAGGAACAGAAAACAGAAGAAGCAAAGACTGAAGCAAAACAGCAGCAGGCTGTAGCTGATAAAAAAACAACAGAAGCTCAGAAAGAAAGAAAAGAAATCGCCCAGGATCAGAAAGAAGTTCAGGACAAAGAAGCTGCCCAGGCAACAATGACTTTTGATTATGGTCTTACACTTGTAGATGAATCGTCTCTTTTCAGCCGGCTGGTTAAATTCAATCGTGAAGACGGAACTTCAATTAAAGACTCTCCTGTTACAACAATCCGTAACAGAACTGTGTATAAAACTGATGCAGGTCTTGTAGCTGTCTGTGGTGAAAACATCAACAACGGATCTGTTAAACTTGTAACAATAGATCCTGACACAATGGAAATTACAAACGAATCAAATGAAACAATTTCTGAAACTTCTGTTCTTATTCAGGATTCTTCATCTGATAATGATTTCTACTGTGTTTTCATGGATGGAAATGAAGCCTTTTTAGGAAAATATGGCTCAGACCTTAAACTCAAACTCCGCTCAAAGATTTCTGTAAAAGCAGCAACTCCAATTACTCTTACAGATACAGGAGTGGTTATTACCGCTTCTAACGGACTTTTCACAGTTCTGAGCAAAGGAACACTTGAACCATTAAAATAAACGGCAATAAAGCAGCCACCCCGGAGACAGAGTAACAGTCATCCCGAACTGTTTTCGGGATCTACAGGGCCAAGTAAGCCCCCAAGGATTTTTTATGCAGATTTCACTTTCAGGAAAATGGACACTTAAAGGGGCTGGTTTCAACACAGAAGCTTCTATTCCGGGAGACATTTATTCAAGTCTCCTGGAAAACAAACTGATTCCAGACCCTTATTACGGTAAAAACGAACAGGATATTCTTTACTTAAACCGGGAAGATTTTTCCATCGAAAGAACTTTCATGTACCGTAAAGGGCCAAAAATTGTTTCTATCCTCGAAATGACTGATGTAGATACAATTTTCGATTGTTACATCAATGACAAAAAAGCCGGAAGGGGCAACAATATGTTCCTTCGCCACCGTTTTGATATTACAAAACTTCTTAAAGACGGCGAAAACAAAATCCGCATCGATTTCAAATCTGCAGAAATAGCAGCAGAAAAGCTTGCAAAAAAACTTCCCTACCCTGTTCCATACAACAAAGCAGATGTTTATTCGCCTGACAGAAACCTTGTACGTAAATGTCAGTGCCATGCAGGCTGGGACTGGGGTCCTGCTTTAATGACTTCAGGAATCTACGGTGACATTTTCATAGATACCGTAAGTACAGGACTTTTTGATTCATTAAAATTAAATTTCTCCCATAAAAAAACAGGAAATGATGACATCTGGAAAATCAAGGCCGATGTTGAATTTGAATCCTTTATTGAAGGTGAAAAAAATTACACAATCACTATTACAGGACCAAATATTCAGGATATTGAAATCTTCAAAAAAGCCCAGCTGAAAAAAGGATTAAATAAATTCCTTATCGAAATCCCGGTAAAAAATCCTGTAGTCTGGATGACAAGTGATGAACTTAAAGAAGCAGGTCTTTCAGAAAATGCTCTTTATTATATATCTGTAAAATACGAAAGCGAACACAACAACATAAATACTTCTACCCGACAGTTCTGTTTCCATGACCTTAAATGTATTACGAAAAAAGAAAAATCAGGTGGACGTTCACTTTACTTTGAAAACAACGGAAGAAAGATTTTTGCAAAAGGTGCAAACTGGATTCCTGTAGACGCCCTCCCTTCCCGCTGGGATGTTGAGACCTATTATGATCTTCTTAAAAGTGCATACGATGCCAACATGAACTGTATCCGCGTCTGGGGCGGCGGTATTTACGAAAAGGACTGCTTCTATCAGATTTGTGACAGACTTGGTCTTATTGTATGGCAGGATTTTATGTTTGCCTGTTCTCTTTACCCTGCGTCAGAAGAATTCCTTTCTCAGGTTCGTAAGGAAGTAACATATCAGGTAAACAGACTCCAAAGCCATGCCTGTATAGGTATTTGGTGCGGAAACAATGAAAACTTTGGTACCCTTACCTGGTTCCCGGAAAGCCGTCAGAACCGCGACCGTTACCTGGTAGATTATGACCGTCTTTATCAGGGAACCATCCGTCCTATTGTTCAGGAACTGGACCCTGGCCGCCTCTGGTGGCCAAGTTCTCCAAGCGCAGGACCTGATGATTTCGCAGACAACTGGCACACAGACAATCAGGGGGATATGCACTACTGGTCTGTATGGCATGAAAAGAAAAATTTCGAAGCTTATCTTGATATCCGTCCACGTTTTGTAAGTGAGTTCGGCTACGAAAGCATGGTTAGCCTTGAATGTGTAAAAACATATTCAGGTGAAGAAGATTTGAACTTTACAAGCCCTATTTCTGAATATCATCAGAGAAGTCCATCAGGAAACACCCTTATGCTGGAAAGTTTTGCACGTTATTTCCGTTTCCCAAACGGCTTTGAAAACCAGATTTACCTTTCACAGGTCCAGCAGGCTCTTGCAATCCGTACCGCAGTTGACTGGTGGAGAAGCCTTGAACCTTACTGTATGGGTGCCCTTGTATGGCAGCTGAATGATGTATGGCCGGGACCTTCATGGAGTTCCATTGAATACGGTGGAAAATGGAAACTGCTTCATTATGCAGAAAAACAGGCATTCGAACCAGTTCATCTGTCTCAGACTGTTAAAAACGGGAAATACAGTATTTATGTAATTAACGATTATAAAGAGACTCTGGACTGTACAATAAAGATTGATTTCCTTGATTTCTGCGGGAACAAAGTGAAAAAATCAGAAACCATTAAGCTCAAAGCTCAGGAAGGTAAGCCGGAACTTGTCTTTAATGCAGACTGTGTTTCAGGCGAGCTTTCTGCAGGTTCATACTTTGTTCAAGGCTCTCTTGAAGCAAAAAGCGGGAAAACTACATTTACAAGCGAAACAACAGTTTTCCCAAGTCTCTACAAAAAATGCAGCATAGAAAAACCGGAACTTCAAACAAAAATCAAGGTTTTCGATGATTATGCAGAAATTGAGCTTTCCGCAGAAAAACCGGCCTTCTTTGTTTCTTTGGACAGCCATAACATTAAAGGAACTTTCAGCCGCAATATGTTTACAGTTCTCCCAGGCACACTAGTAAAAGTGACCTTTACTCCAAAAGATCCTTCCGACCTGAAAGACTTCAAAGCTTCATTGACTGTAAAAACACTGCGGGATACTTACTAAAAAGGTAGGATTAAATCAAACATATTTTTTTGATTAGTTATGGCCTCTAAAAAACTTACTCCCGGTCACAATCACGGCCTACCAGGAACGCTAGCTAGCGTCGCTAATACAAAGCGCGGTAAGGAAACT
>JAHBAD010000077.1 GCA_018385395.1 Treponema sp. | reverse complement strand
AATATAACAATTTAAATTCAAAAAAGCAATAAAGAGGGGAATGCTGCTTTGAAAATACTAAACGACGAACATTTTACGGAATATCAGGAATATCCTGAAGTGACCGCCAAGGCTCCTTGCCGTTTTCATATGATTGGAGAACATTCCTGGTTCTTCAAAGACAAAACTCTTTCCTTTGCCGCCGATATTCCGGTTTATGTAGCAGTTTCAAAACGGGATGATTCAGTTCTGAAGTTTTATTTTGTTCAGACTGGAGAACATAAAAAGGCTAATTTATCATCTGTAAAATTCAAAAAAGAGGATCGCTGGGCAAATGCAGTAAAAGCGGTTTTTTATGGCTATGTTTCAGGCGGTTTTGATATTGGAGGATTCAACCTTACAGTCTATTCTCCTGTTCTGCCTTCAGCAGGGTTCGGTATTACAACTGCTATAAAATGTGCTACAGCCATAGCACTCCGTAAGCTTTTTAATCTGAACTGCTCTGATTCACAGCTACTGCAGGTTCTGGAACGTGGAAACAAGCGCTTCCTTCAGATAAATAACTATATCGCTGACAATTATGCCTGTCTTTTCGCAAAGAAAGGCAACCTTATCATAACAGATCATCATAAAAACTCCTGGGATTATGTTCCTTTCAATTTCGAAGGCAAAAAGATTGTGATCGTAGATACTCACGTCCCTCGTTTTACTGTATGGAATGAAGAAGTGCTTTTTGAACCATCAAATGCTCTGCTTCTTGGAGACCTTAAAGAAAGTAAATCAGGGGTGTATGGCGGATGGCGCTATATAAATGACGTTACAGACATAAATGAAGGCCTTTCAATGGTGTCTGAACTTACAAAACACCGTCTTCTTTCTGTAATCCGTGAGCATAATGATATTCAGGAAGCGGTGGACGGAATCAATAAAGGAGATTTCTTCAAGTTTGCCCGTTCAATAAATCACAGTCATGAATCTATGAGGGATTACTATGAAGCTTCCTGTCCTGAAATTGACTGGATCTTGAAACGTGTTTCTGAACTTGAGCCGAATCTTGACACTTTGAGAAATCCTGTTTCCTGCGGACGCATTACAGGTAAAGGTTTCGGCCGTTGTCTTTATGCCGTAATCCGTGAAGGCGACCTTGAAAAGTTCAAGAAAAAGCTTCGCGAGTTTGAAAAAATCTTTGCCTTCAAATGTGATATGTATGAAGTAATTCCGTCTGACGGAGCAACTCTTTTCAAAGACTAAAAAGTAACGTTTATGAATATCCTTATTACAAATGATGACGGTTATCAGTCCAGAGGATTAAAAACTCTGGCAGCCGTTCTTTCAGAAAAGCACAACGTATATATTATGGCTCCCTCTTCCAACAGATCAGCCGTTTCTCACTGCATAATAATGAACCGTCCTCTTGAACTTGAACGCATAGAAGATAATTTCTATACCTGTTCAGGTTTTCCTGCAGACTGTGTAATTAATGGTGTTATGTCTGGAGTTTTCCCAAAGATCGACTGTGTTGTTGCGGGAATCAATTACGGGGCAAATATCGGAACTGATATTATTTATTCGGGTACCTGTGGAGCCGCACGTCAGGGAGCTCTTTATGGTATACCGTCTATTGCTGTAAGTCTTGAACATCCAAAAGCCTGGGACGCAAAGGAAGAAGATTATAACTTTGAACCTTTGGCACGTTTTGTTCTTGACCATTTTGAAGAACTTTATTCCCTGGCAAATACAAAAAATCCTGTAACTTTTGTGAATGTTAACGGTCTTTCCTGTGACACTTACAAGGGTATGAAAATGGTTACTGAAATTGCTGTCCGCGATTACGGAGACCAGGTAAGACTTGAAAAAACTGATACAGGATATAAATCACACTTTATTATGGGCAGGTCTGATACTTTGGGAGGTGAAACTTCTGACTTCAGAATTGCACAGGACGGATACGTAGCGGTTGCTTTAATGTCTGCTATGCCGGGCCTTGTATAAAGGGGGTACAAAATGGGTGGAAACAGTGAACTTAAGAAGGGAATAGATCTTTATAACGGGAAAGCTTATGCAGATTCCCTTGCTTTTTTTCTTTCCCTTCCGTCGACAACTGAAGCCGATAAAATGGAAATCGCTTATTTCCTGGGGCTTTGTTATGCAAAACTTCATAAATATGATGAAGCTCTGGTTTATCTTGAATCAGTAGTTACAAGTGGCGGTAAACTTGAAAGGGTTCTTCAGTGCCGTTTCCTTCTTGCGGTGATTTATGCTGTTTCGGGGCGAAAGCGGCTTGCCGATTTTGAATTGAATAAGCTTCTGGAAACAGGTTATATGACTGCTTCTGTGTATGCTGCTATAGCTTTTGTTGCCTGGGAACAGGAAGATACTGAAAAATGTCTTTCCTACTATGAAAAATCTCTGGAGAATGACAGTAAGAATGTTACTTCTCTGAATGGGCTTGGATATGTTCTGGCTTGTGAAGAAAAGGACCTTACAAAAGCTTTGAGCCTTTGTAAAAAGGCTGTAGAACAGGCTCCGGATTCAGCTGCCTGTCTGGATTCTTTAGGATGGGTATATTATAAACTTGGCCTTTTCAAGGATTCTCTTAAATATCTTGAGCAGGCAGAGGTTCTTGATAAAGATAACGATGTGATTGCCGAGCATATCCGCATGGCAAAGCTTGGAGCCATTAAATGAAAAAATTAAAAGTCATAACAGCTTTATGTCTTGTTTCTCTGTTTGCAGGAAATACTTTTTTTGCACAGAGTTCAAATGCAGGACTTACCGCATCTGAGGATAGAATTCGTTCTGCTGATGAAGGTCTTGCGGGAGAAGAATTCCGCCGCGGTGTACAGGCATATTACAGATGTGCCTATAACGAAGCCATTATGCAGTTTGAAAAAGCCCTTTCATATTTACCTCAGGATTACCTTATTCTGGACTGGCTTGGAAAGGCATATTATAAATCCGGTTTAGAGGGAAGTGCACTTAATTATTGGGAAACAGCTTCTGATGAAGGTTATGGCGGACTTTTATTGAAAAATAAAATTGAAATTGTAAAGGAACGTCGAGTTACAGGACAAACTGATAAAGGGGAAATAAGAATCTCTGAATCTGGAAGTTTTGATGGTAATTACAATGGAAATATGGTATTTTCGGGTCCACTTTCAGTACTTCCTAATCCAGACGGAACCTTCTGGGTAACAACATATAATGAAAATATCCTGATTCTTATGAATCAGAACGGAATTGTTATTGACCGTAAGACAGGTCCTGTAAACGGTTTCGACCGGCCTGTTGATATTATCCGTCTTTCGGATGGAAATCTTCTTGTTTCAGAAAGTGCAGGTGACAGGCTTGCGCTTCTGAATGAAAAAGGTAATTTTGTTAAATACATCGGGCAAAAAGGTCGTGGACCAGGTCAGATGATAGGTCCTCAGTATCTGGCACAGGACTCTATGGGAAATATTTACGTGTCGGATTACGGGAACCGCCGTATTGATGTTTTTGACCAGGATGGAAATCCTTTGTTTTTCTTTGGCGGACGACAGGGAAATTTCAAAGGTCTGAAAGGTCCGACAGGTATCTATGTTCTGGAAGACAGTGTTTTTGTAGCAGACGACCATATGGGATGCATATATGAGTTTGACAGAAGCGGAAACTATGTACGTGATCTTTGTGAAGACAAGACTTTTACAAAACCTGAAGCTATACGTTTCTGGAATAACAGACTGCTTGTTTGTGATGTTAATAGGGTGATAGGTATTACAACAGATACAGGTTCTCTTTTTGAATATGGGAAATCGGGAAATAAGCCTTCGCGCCTTAACTGTGCAGTTTCAGATATAAACTCAAATCTTATTGTTACTGATTTTAAAGCCAATGAGATTTATATGATGAGTGAAATACAGGAACTGGTAGGCGGAATGTTTGTTCAGATCGAAAATGTGAATGCTTCTAACTTTCCAAATGTTGTAGCTGAAATTAAGGTTGAAAACCGAAACCGTCAGCCTATTGTTGGACTTAGCGAATCAAACTTCTATCTTTCCGAAAACAAACGTTCTGTTTCTTCGATGAAACTAGTCGGTGCTGCTTATAACAATACTTTTACAGATATTACGTTTATCATTGACCGCAGTATTCAGAGTTCTTATTTCTCTGAACAGATAGATTCTGCGGTCCGTGAGATTACTGAAGCTATGAATAACCGTGGAACTGTTCGTATTATCAGTGCTGGGCGCATTCCTGTAACAGAATATCAGGGTAATGGGGAAGGATGCAGAGATTTTACTTCTACGGGGCTTAAAACACCGGTTTCTTCGGAAGTTGCCATGGACCTGGCATTCCGTCTTGCTGCAAATGATCTTGTTAACGGCGAAAAAAAGCGGGCTATTGTTCTTTTGACTGCAGGAACCGTTACAAACCGCAGTTTCAATGACTATAATCTTGCAGAGCTGTCAGCATTTTTGAATAACAATTCAATTAATTTTGCTGTTGTTCAGTTGGCTCAAGGTTCGGTTTCTCAGGAAATAGAATATCTTCTTGATAATACGAAAGGTGAACAGTATTACGTTTTCCGCCCTGAAGGTCTTAAACCTCTTGTAAAAGACCTTATCGATATTCCTGAAGGAGTATATCAGTTGTCTTTTGTTTCAGCATTGCCAACGAATTACGGAGAGAATTACCTTCCGCTTGAAGTTGAAGTTTACCTTCTGAATCGAAGTGGAAGAGATGAAAGCGGGTATTTTGCTCCTTTGCAGTAATCCTTCTTTTTCTGGATAATTAGATTTATGAATAAAAAGATTTTTGCTTTTGGAATATCAGTTTTTCTTTTGACCTTTGTTTCAGCCCAGGAAGTGGAGTCTTTTGAAAATACCGGCAGAACGGATGTTTTAGAAACTGATTTAGAAAATGATTTAGAAAATGATTTAGAAAATGATTTTGAAGCTGATCTAGAAACTGATTTAGAAACTGATTTAGAAAATGATTTTGAAGCTGATTTAGAAACTGATATAGAATCAGAATTAGAAGAGGTGGAGGTTAAGGTTTCTGAAAATAAACGTAACTTTCCTAAACCAGAGAATAAGCGTCCTAAAACTCCAGATAAAGAAAAGGCAGATGCTGCTTCAAAAAAAGATGAATCTGAAAAAACTTCTGAAGAATACAGAAAAACAATTAAATATGGTATTGCGTCTGAAATTTCGGATCTTATAGATAAGCTTGTTGCAAATGAAGATCCTCGGTTTGCCGATGACATATATGATCTTTTTCAAACAACAAAAAGTACAGACGTAAAAGAAAAAATTCTTGTTTATTTTGGTAATCTCGAAGATCCATGTCTTGAAGATTTTGCAGTAACTGTTCTTGAAGATCCTTTTGATGAACGTCGTGCTACAGTTAAAGCTTGTTTTACTTATGTTCAGAAAGTTAAGTCAAAAGCTGCTGTTCCTGCAGTCCTTCGCATTATCGAAAATGAAAACGAAGATTATTTTAATGATGCTCTTACCACAATCGGCGATATTGGGGAAGCAGAAGATGCTGTTCAGCTTACAGAGTATCTTGATAAACCCGAAATAACAGATGCTCAGAAACAGGCACTCATGAAAACTCTTGGAAAAATTCATGCCGTTGAAACCTGGGATAAGCTTGTTGAAATAGCAGAAAATGATGATGAAAATCTTTTCGTCAGAATGTATGCTGCAGAAGCCCTTGGAGCAATGGAAAAAAAGGAATCTGTTCCTGTTCTTGTTGGCCTGTATGAAGAAAAAGATCCGAATCTCCGTCAGTACGTACTAAAGGGACTGGAATATTTTCCTGATGTTCTTGAAGCAAAAGCAGTAATCATTCAGGCGGTAAGGGATGATCATTATAAAGTTCGTACTGAAGCTATTGAAGCCGTAAAAAAACAGGAACTTATAGAAGCCGTTCCCTATCTTACATATCGTGCTCAGAATGACCCGGAAGAAAAAGTAAAACTTAAGTGTTATGAAGTTCTTGCTTTTTTGAATACACAGGAAGGAAATGATTTTTTAATAGAAAGGGTTTCTGAGAAAAAAGGTTCAGACAGTCATAAATCAAAAGCTGTTGAAGTACTTTTAAAAGAAGGTCATACAGGTGAAGATGCAATAAAGGAACTTGCACTTAAAATAGCTGAAGATGATAAGAGAAAGTCACTTCGAGCGGCTCTAGGAAAACATCTTGCAAAATATCCACGGGACTGTTTTGATGAAGTCTGCATAAAGTACCTTGAAAGTAAGGATACAACTACACAAAGTCAGGGGCTTGAAATGTATCAGAACGGTAAATATGAAAGTGCTAAGCCATATCTTCAGAAAATTGCTGACGATAAAAAAGCAAATGCATCAAATCGCAACCGTGCAAAAAGACTCCTTGGACTTGAAGAAGAATAAATATTATGAACACTGATAATAAGGACGCAATTGTTCTCCTGGCAAAACAGCCGGGGCTCACATCATTTTCTTCCCTTAGAAATGTAAAAAAAGCCATGAACACAAATAAAGTCGGACACACCGGAACTCTGGACAGTTTTGCCGAAGGCCTTCTTGTTGTGTGTACAGGGCACTATACAAAACTCTGCGGTCAGATTACGGCTTTTGATAAAACTTATAAAGCTGTCCTTCATTTTGGAAAGGAAACTGACACCTGTGAATATACAGGAAATATAATTCGAGAAGCAGGTTTCCCGACAGAGAAAGCTCTTCGTAAGGCAGTTGAAAAATGGACAGGCGACATAATGCAGAAACCGCCTCTTTTTTCCGCCATTCATGTGGATGGGAAAAGAGCTTCGGATCTTGTCCGAGAAGGAAAGGATTTTGATATTCCTGCACGGCCTGTAAAAGTTTTCAGTGCAGAGATTCAGGAAATAAAATATGTTGAAAGCAGCAGGGAAATAAACTCAAGGGAACGTCTTGTAGAATATGCACTTATTGAGTTTTCTGTTTCCAAAGGAACTTATATAAGAAGTCTTGCCCGTGACATTGCAGAATCCTGCGGAAGTGCAGCATATCTTACAGGACTTTTCAGAACAAAAGTCGGAAATTTTTTGATTGAAGATGCGGCAGGTTTTGACCTTCTTCCAGAGTTTAATATTCATAACACCTGTAAAAGAGAAGCTGAATACAAAGTCAAAAAGGAAAGCCTTGAAACAACAGAAAAAAAGATTAATTCTGAAGAAGACCTGAAGATTCAAAAGGAGATTCTTGAAAAAAATCAGGATGTTACTTCTGAAATAGCAGAGCTTTGCGGTTTTGAAACAATCTTTATAAAAAACGCTCTTTGTATGGAAGCCTTTAAGCATGGAAAGCCTTTGAAATCTTCAATGTTTCATAAGAGTCTTTGGGATTATCCCAACGACTGTTCCATTGCAGTTTTCAAAAAAGATGATTTTTTTGATGAAGAAGTTTCTTTCTTAGGTCTTATAAATAAAGATGCCGCAGGAAAAGTTTCCTACGGCTTTGTAATCGGTTAGGCTTACTTATAAAGTCCGTTCAGTTTTCCAAGTGCTTTACTGATTACTTCCTTTTCTTCATCGGTCCATGAAATATCCGGTTCTTCTATCAGAGTTTCAAGACTTGCAAGGCTTTCGTTTAAGGCCGTACTGAAACCTCTTGTAGATTTCTGCCAGTAGTTTCCTTTTCCATCGGTAAAAAGTGTGATGAACCCATATTCCTTGTTCTTCTGTTTTGCAAGGGCAACCCGGAGAATTACGCTTACTGCCGTAAGTACCTGACGTTTTGAGTTTTCGTTTCCATCATAAAGATTAATGTTGGCCTTACGATTCCAGCCGTCTTCACGGATAGGATTCAGTTCCAGCTCTTTTGCAAGGCGCAGAATAAGGGAAAGTTTTTCACCTTCAAGTAAGGTTCCTCCGTCACGAAGTATTACTTTTGCTGTCATTGCTCCGGCAACTTTCAGCTTCTTTTCGTCTTTTTCAGATTCTGCAGCTCTTATAAGTTTATCTATTTCAAGAAGAGCAGTTTTCTTTCCTTTTATTTTTCGTGTTCCAAAAATTTCAGAACCAAGAAAAAGAGCATCTTCTTTGCCGATATTCTGTGTTTTAAGGGCTTTTGCCTGTTTCTTTTCGATCTGGCGCGCAAGTTTTTCAGGGTCCTTTACTTTTTCTTTTTCAAAGCCTTTATCACGTCCTTTTTTTACGGCATCAAGGTCTGCCACGAGGTTCGGATTAATTTTATCAAGAAGAGACTTTGTCAAAGGTGAAACTGCAAATGCAAACATTCGGGAAGTCTTTGTAATTTCACCAGCCACAATGTATAAAGGATCCTGCTTGAACATAACAGATCCCGGGTGAATGCTGATGTTTCCCTGAGTAAGGCTTTTGTAATTTTCTCGCCCGCTTCTGATGCAGACAAACTGAATCATGCCGCTTGCAACACAACAAAGGTAATCACTCAAAGATCCGCTCATTGTAACAGGAATTTCCATGCGGTTTACAATGTCTGTAAGCTGGTCATTGATATTGTCAATTTCTGCCATGACTCTTTCATCAAGGTAATAGTTTTTGCAGAAACGGGCTTTTGCATCCTGAATTTCTTTCCATGAATCATACTGTTCCTGTTTTTTGTAAAGCTTGAAAAGGTTGATGTATGAAACAAAGTCTCCCTGAATGTCACGGAAATGGTGATGCGCTTTACGGGCTTCCATTTCTTCTCCTTCCGGAAGAAGGAAAGGGCTTGAAGCACTCAGGAAACTAGCACCAATAAGGGCGTGACCGATATTGTCAGGGTAACGCATAATGGCTTCAACAATAATTCGTGAAATACGAGGCTCAAGAGGGAAACGGCACATCATCTGACCGATGGTACTTAAGGTATTGTCGTCTTCAAGGGCGCCTAAAAGTTTCAGGGTTTCAATAGCGCCTACAATTCCTTCATGGTCAGGACGGCTTATAAAATCAAATCCGAAGAAGTCTGTGATGCCAAGTTCTGCCATGCGGAGAACAACTTCCGAAAGATCTGTTCTGTAGATTTCTTCAGTTGTGTACATAGGACGGGTATCAAAATCTTTACGGGTATAAAGGCGGTAACAGGTTCCTTCATGAGTACGGCCTGCACGACCACGGCGCTGGTTAGAACTGGCCTTTGAAATTGTTGTTTCAATAAGGCTTGAAGTATAAGTATGAGGATTATAAAAATTCAGCTTAGCTAGCCCTGAGTCAATTACTGTAGAAATGTCACTGATTGTAACTGAAGTTTCTGCAATGTTTGTTGAAATGACAACTTTCTTTTTTCCGGCAGGAGGATCAATAAAAACCCGTTCCTGTTCTTCTTTTGCAAGACGTCCGTATAAAGGGAGAATAAAAAGTTTTCGTCCGAAATAAGCATGGGTCAGTTTATGGACACAATCTTTAATAATCTTCTCGCCCGGAAGGAATATAAGAATGCCACCATCGTCTTTATTGTCAAGGACTCTTTCAACAGTTTCTGAAATTTTCTGAAGAAGCATATCGCACCCAGAATCTGTCAAAGTGGTAACCGCAGGACCTTTGGGCGGGTCGTAAATCATTGTGACAGGGTAAGTTACAGTTTCGATGGTAACAATAGGGCAGTTGTCAAAATATTCAGAAAATTTTTCTGCATTCATTGTTGCAGAGCTGACAATTACCCGGAAGTCGCTTCGGCTTTTAAGAACACGTTTTAAAAGTCCAAGGACAAAGTCAATGTTCAGACTGCGTTCATGGGCTTCATCAACCATGATTACTGAATATTTACTGAGCCATGGGTCCAGTTTCATTTCCTGAAGCAGAATACCGTCAGTCATGATTTTTATTTTTGTCGTCTGGTCGGTTTTATCTTCAAAACGCATTTTATAACCGACAAGCCCCGGATAAGAGGTTCCAAGCTGTTTTGAGATGAATTCACTTACGCTTAAAGCGGCGATTCGACGCGGCTGTGTAACTGCAATCATTCCTTTTTCATCGTAACCCGCTTCATGGAGAATGACCGGAATCTGTGTAGTTTTTCCCGAACCTGTTGGTGACTGTACGACAATCACCTGGTTTTCTCTTAATGTTTCAAGAATTCTTTCTTTCTGCTGGTAAACAGGTAAATCCTGATAATTCATAAAATAATATATCCTTAATCTTCTATTGCTTCGCAGATTTCTCTGCGCTTTTGAATATATTCTACCCAGGATGGCCTGTTTTCTTTCAGATAGTTTATAAAATCATCATCCAGTTTTTTCAGAATATATTCACCGGCTGTATTTTTGTAAGTAGTAATAAAATAACGCCGGGTATCATAAATAAAAGCTTCCTTTGTATCAGAAGTTTTTCTTAATGTCACTTTGTATAAAAGTCCGTCACCTGTATCGTCCCGTTCTGTAAATGAAAGGTTCAGGTTTGGTGCGGTACGCTGTCCACTGATTGTATTTCCGTTTGCACACATAAGCAGTTTTGTCGGAAATTTTTTGTTTTTTCCAGTTTTTATAAGTTCCTGACGTTTTATCAAGTGTGCATGATTTGCCCATAGGATGTCTACGCCGGAATCCATAAGTTCAGTATACCAGTTTCTTTGTTTTTTTGTTACTTCACGGATGTATTCTTCTTCATTTGTGTGAAGGGAAAGAATAAAAAAATCACAAGGGTTCTCGGATTTTATTTTTTTTACCCATTTAAGAAAAGCTGTTTTTTCGTCTTTTCTTGAAGGAACAAAATTTATATGATCTGCATTATCTGGTCTGTTCAGAAGCTGTGTGATGGCAACAAAAATAAACTTGAATCCATTTTTTTCGATTATGTGATAACTGAACTCGGCTTTTTTTCCGTTTTTAAGACCCGAAAAATAGACAGGACGGGAACTTTGTTTTGTTGCTCTTTCTTTCTCCTGGGTATATTTCATTGTGGCATTTATGCCTTCCAGGTAATGGTCATTTGAGTGATTGTTTGCAAGTGAAAAAACATTGAACCCTGCATCAATTGCCGCCTGGACATAATTACTGTGCATGTTGAATGCCGGATAGGATGAAAGAGGGCGATTATCATCGATGGGAGCTTCAATATTTGCAAAGGTAAAATCAGAATCTGAAGTTATGTCTTTTATTCCTTCCCAAATTTTATTATAGTTCTTCATTGAATAATTTACTGAATGGGCCATAATATCCCCTGCAAAAATAAGAGACAATTCTTCGTTTTCTGGAATATAAGTTTTAGGCGGATAAAACAACTCTTTTTCTGGTTCTGCCTGGAAAGTTAATTCCGCTTCAGGAACTGATTTGCATGAAAAAAACAGAAATAAAGAAAGCAGGAAAAAGAAAAATCTTCTCACTATAGGCTTACCCTTATTTCAAAGGCTTTATGAGGATTAGTGCCTGCAAAATCCTGAGAGATTGTATTTTGAGTTATATCTTTTGATGAAATCTTTAAACCTGAAGTTGTAGTTTCAGGAAGAAGGGAAGCATCAAATTTAAGCCTTCTGCTGTTAGTAGAGAAATAAAGTACACCTTTATTATTCAAAAGATTCAGGCAAAGCCGGCAAAGCTCCGGCCAGTCACGGTTAATGTCCATTGTGTCGGCCATTTTACTGTTACTGAATGTAGGCGGATCCAGAATTATAATATCGTAGCGATCTTCAGTTTTTTCTGATTCCTGCTTATGGCGAAGGAACTGAACACAGTCGGCTTTTGTGAAAAGGTATTTGTTTCTGTCGGAATATTCGTTTAATTCAAAATTGTCTTTTGCCCATGAAAGGTAAGTATTAGAAAGATCAACTGATTCAACCCGTTTGGCGTTCCCACCGGCCGCATAAACTGAAATACTTCCCGTATAACAGAAAAGATTCAAAACTGATTTTCCTGACGCTGTGTCACGAATAATTGAACGGAGAGGGCGGTGGTCAAAGAAAAGGCCTGTATCAATGTATGATGTAAGGTCAACACGGAAAAGCTGCCCCTGTTCCTGAACAAGACCGCGAACAGCCTGAATTTCAGTATTTTCCTGTTTTTCGTACTGGTCAGTTCCTTTCTGGTGTTTTCTTTGTTTTGTAATAATCTGGTTTTTCGAAATGCCGAAAACCTCTGAAACTTGAGCTGCCATTAAAGAAAGCCATTCATCTTCTTCACTCTGATCTTTTTCATAAGGCCGTTCATAGAGGTAAAGAACAGCGTAACGGCGGGAAGCAATTTCTGACTCTACGTTTTTATCGTTTGCCGCCTGGCGCTCATTCTGGAGCGAAATGAATCTGGCGCAGTCCAAAGGAGACTGAACATCTTCCGGAAGAAATTCATAAATATCCAGACAAAGCGGTACTTCAGGAATATCCCGGTCATAAATGCGAAAGCAGGTAATACGATTCTTCCGTGCCCATTTTTTTAGTTCACGGAATTTTTTTGAGATGCGGTTTTTGAAAATTTCAGCCTGATAAGTGTCTTTTTGAGTCACCGGGTATTCTCCTTAAATACAAGAAGTATATCCTATTTTATCTTTTACGGCGGGTTTATTCCATCGGGTTTTCAGAATTTGTATCAAAAAGAAAAATATCCTTTACTTTTAAAGAATAGGTTGATTCAAGAGAAGATTTTTTAACTTTTTCCGGAATCAGTGGAAGTTCAACGGCATAAATTGTTGAGCCGAAGTTTTTTGCAGAAATTTCAAGTGTAAGTTTGAAAATTTTTGTTTCTTCTTTTTCGCATTCAATTGCTGCCGGCCAGAATGTATAAGAACCTTTTGTTGCCTTGTATGTTTTTGCTGGGTTAGACCATGTGCAGTCAGCCATTTGTGCATCTTCGTTATTTAATTTCAGAACAATTGAAACATCTTCTAATGGTTCAAAGTTGTCGCCATTATATATGGTTCCCATAATAAGAGGGAAATTATAATAAAGTTTTCCTGTTTCAGATTCAGTTTCTTCAGATTTGACTGTATGGTTAGCACGAGCTGAACCGCTTATAAGGCGGATACCTTCCATGGCCAGTTTTGTTATGTCAGTCTTAAGCTGTGAATCTTCCATATCGAGAGCATTGTGCAGGATTCCGCGTTCAGAAACATAGTATTTTGGTTGAGTTCTGTTCAGTACGTAACAGATTGTGTCTAATCGGCAGCTTTCACAGTCACATTTTAACCATTTGATATTGTCTTTTTTTAATGATTCGTAGAGATTGTTGACATCCTGTGTTACTGCATCTTCCATTGAGTTGTGAATATTCATTAAAAAACCTCCAAAATATCTATTTTATTATAACACAGTATTATGCTAAAGAAAAGTTAAAAGACAAAAACTCCTTAATATGGTAAAATAAATATGTGAAACGAGTTAAACTTTTCATTTTTATATTACCATTTCTCTTTTCATCCTGTTCACAAACAGAAAGCGATTCAACTTACAGCGTAAATGATACTCTAAAATCGGTTCTTGTTACAAAAGGTGAGTCTGCTATTTGGACCAATGAACTTGAACCAAAGTTTTTAACAGAAACACTTGAATCTCATGATAAAATTTCAAAAGATATTAAACTTTCACCTGAGGTTCTTAATATTGCAGACAGTGATGCAGAAAAAATTTATCCGCAACTTAAAGATTTCGGATCTTTAGATACAGAAAGCCTTTCCGTCTCTACTGGGAAAATTATAAAAGATTTCTTTGATGCTGTTTCTTCTGATATTTTTTCTGCTGAACACCTTATGAAGAATGATTCTGTTTTCTCTCTTGTTTTCTTCGCAGAAGATCTGGAGAAAGGTTTTACAGGAAAAAAGAAAAGTGATGATGAATCAAAACTTTTTACTTCATATCTTATTGGAAACAGTTTTCTTAGCGGTTCAGAAGTTCAGATTCCAATCCGTTTGTATAACGGGAAACAATATGCAGACATAACACTTTTTATTGACGAAAAGGACAATAAAATCAGTCAGTTAAAAATTGACCGGTGGGGGAAATAAAATATGAAAAAAAAGGCTCTTTCTGGTATTGAACGGGAACTTGTTCTTCAGTATCTCATTGACGGCAATGTTCCTGTTACATTGACACCTTCAGGAACTAAACGACAGTCAGAAAGTGTTCAGCCTTTAAGTTCTGCTGTTTTTCCTGTTGCCTTGAAAGGCGATAAAATCCGTGCTGACAGATCGGGGACAATTTATCTTGAAAATCCACCTCAGTCAGTTCTTTCTTTTGCAGGGAAAAATGTAAAGGTTGAGTTTTATTTCAATCGGGTAGGGCTTTTTTTTCATTCAGATGTATTAGAGACTTCTTCCGGCCTTTCTTTGAAACTTCCAGAATCTATTGATTATATTGAGGATGTCTCTGAGTCCCAGAAATACGATTTTACAGTTTCTTTGTATTATGAGTGCAGAACTCAGTCTGATATGAATATGACTTGTGTTCCATGGGCTCATTCGCCTCTATTTACACGTCCCGCATGGAAAGATATTGCCCTTGAGAATCAGGATAAAGCAAAAAAATATCTGGAAATCTTTGTTGAACAGGCAAAAGTTGAAAAGAATGCAGGAAATGGAATTCAGCTTATTTCAGTCTGCAATTTTCTCACCTTTCAGGAAGAAGCAAAAATGGAAGCCCTGCAGGACAGGGCAAAACCTCTTTCTATTCTTTATGTTGATCATGAACGCATTGTTTTTGGAAATGAAACTAAGGGCTTGAATCTTATAGCAGGGGCTGAATACGCTGTTAAAATGTCTTTTACACTGAAAGAAGGCCCTATAGTTTCAAGAGATCTTTTTGTAACTTGTAAGGTTAATAAGATTTACAATGATGTGGCTGGAACTAAATATTGTGCTGACTGTGTTTATACTTCAATTCAGGAAGAAGATTTAAGATTTCTTTTTGAAAAAGCCACCAGCAGGCTTTTTGCCTGATTTCTCTTTTCCATTTCCTATTATAGCTGCCACAGGTTTCAGATATTCGATATTTTCGCAGCTGATTTTTATCATAACTGTCATAGGAACTGCAAGAAGCATTCCTAAGAATCCCCAGATATAACCCCAAAGTGAAAGTGAAATGAGAATGACAAATGGAGAAATTCCAAGTCCTTCACCTTCTATTTTCGGTTCAAGAATATTTCCTATAATCATGTTTACCGAAAGCATAAGAATTGTAATAACAATAATCTGCCAGTAAGAATTTGGAAAAAATTGTACCATGGCAAAAAGAATTGTTGTAAGACAAGAAATTATAGAACCGAAAATCGGGATAAAGTTCATACAGAATGCAAGAAAGCCCCATATTACAGGAAAGTCCATTTTTACCAGGGCAGTACCCGCAAAAACAATTAATCCTGTAGCAAGTGAAACAAAGAACTTTATTGATAGAAACTGTGTAACTTCTCCAATTACACTTTTTGCGATTCCTTTAATTTGATCACCTTTTTTGGTAAATGCAAGAACTACCTTTTTCTTGGTTAGTTCAATTTCGATGAGGAAAAATGCCATGAGAAGGAAAACCATCATAATGCTTTTTCCAGAGTTCACAAGGCCAGAAGAAAGTAAGAGGGCGAATTTCTGAACCATATCACGGATTTTCTGGAATCCCCATATGTTTTCGAAGAAAGTTTTACCTTCATCAAATCCGAAATTAAAAATGGAATCAAATAGCTGGAAAATGATTTCAAGCTTTCTTTCATATTTCGGATAGTTTCCAAGAATTGAAGAAATTCCTGTCATAAGGAGGGAGAATAATAATCCGATTATTACAACTGCAAGGAGTGTAACCAGAATAGAAGCAAGTGCCCATGGAAAATGGAGTTTGTTACGCATTTTTTCAACTACCGGTAAAAATGTGAATCCAAGAATGACTGCAAAAATTACCGGTAGAAGAATATGAGACAGGGTTTTCAGAACGAAAACTGCTGCTATAATTCCAATAAAAAAGAGAATATAGAATATCTGTTTTGAAAAATTACTGTTTTCTGACATTTTCTATTCTCCCTTTTTATAATTATTTTTTTGGAAGGATTTTGTCAAATCCACAGTATGGAACCAGAACTTCAGGAATTGTAACTGATCCGTCGGCATTCTGG
Organism: Treponema sp.; assembly: GCA_018385395.1. Lineage (GTDB taxonomy): Bacteria > Spirochaetota > Spirochaetia > Treponematales > Treponemataceae > Treponema_D. Next base: position 8,114 of record JAHBAD010000077.1, on the reverse strand, counting down.
TAGTTTTCAAGGATTGCGAGCATAGCACGTCCAACAGCGATAGCGGTACCGTTCAATGTGTGAACATATTTGTTTTTTCCATCGTCATCCTTGTATTTAATGTTCAGGCGGCGAGCCTGGTAGTCTGTACAGTTTGAAGTAGATGTAACTTCACCGTATTCTCCACCGTTACGTCCAGGCATCCATGCTTCCAGGTCCCATTTGCGGTAAGCTGGAGCACCAAGGTCACCTGTACATGTATCTACAACATGGAATGGAAGCCCAAGACCTGTAAAGATTTCTTCTTCAATTGCACGGAGCTGTTCGTGAATAGCATCTGACTGTTCAGGAGTAGAGTAGGCGAACATTTCAACTTTGTCGAACTGGTGAACGCGGTAAAGTCCTTTTGAGAACTGACCTGCAGCACCTGCTTCGCGGCGGAAACAGTGTGAAAGACCACCGTACATAAGCGGAAGTTTTTCTTTTGGAAGAATTTCATCCTGATGGTAACCGCCAAGAGTGATTTCAGCTGTTGCAACAAGACAGGTTCCTTCTTCTTCGATTGAGTAAACGTTTGATTCGTTACCGCGCGGGTTGAATCCGATTCCTTTAAGAATGTCTTCTTTAGCAACGTCCGGAGTAATGAACATGTTGAAGTTGTGCTTTCTGAGTGTGTTCAGGGCATACATAATAAGAGCCTGTTCAAGGAAAACAGCTTCGTTTTTAAGGTAATAGAATTTTGGACCAGAAACTTTTGTTCCGCGGTCAAAGTCCAGAATGTCAAGGGATTCACCAAGAGCTACGTGATCTTTTGGTTCAAAGTCGAATTTGCGTGGGGTTCCAACAACCTTTACTTCAAGGTTTTCTGTGTCAAGTTTTCCAACTGGAGCCTGCGGATGATACATGTTTGGAATCTGACGTGCTGCTTCTTCAAGAGCTTCTTCAGTTTCTTTCTGTTCTTTTTCAACTTTTGCAATTTCTTCTTTGAGAGCTTTTCCGGCTTCAATAAGTTTTGCGCGCTCATCATTGTTCAGCTTCTGTTTCATTGCCTGAGCATTTTCGTTGCGTTTCTGCTGCAGACCCTGAAGTTCTGTAACAAGGGCAGTGCGTTTGTCGTAAAGTTCAACAACTTTGTCTGCATCTGCACGGGCAGGATCCATGTTACGGTCCAGAATATTCTGTTTTACTGCCGCAAGATTGTCTTTAATGTATTTGTAGTCTAACATTTTGTTTCCTCTGAAATTTATTTGTATCTATAATATTACTGCTACGCAGTTTTAGTCCATAAGTGTGTAAGTAATTGTTACATTTGTTGTAACAGTTACATTGCCGTTTGAAACAGTGCTTACTGCTCCAGGCATTGTTTCCTGAAGAAGTGCTTTTGCATTTGCTTTTTCTTTTACTGTTGCTTCTTCTGTAATTTCAAGAACTTTATTTACTTTACATCCAGAAGCGCCTGCCAGAAGATTTGCAGAATCCTGTGCGTTTTGAACTGCAAGTATTCTTGCCTGGCGGACACTTGAATTTAGGTCTCCAGGAATATATTTTGCATCTGTAAGTGAAACTGCAGCACTGTTGCTTTGAATAACAGCATCTTTTATTGCTTTTGCTTTTGTAACATCTTTAACAGAAACCTGAATTGTGTTGATTACTGTGAAGTAATCATCCAGTCCAACCCATTCTCCGTTATCCTGTTTTACCCAAACTTTTGGTCCTTTTTCAGTTGTAACTTTGTTTCCTGAAGCTGAAATATCTTTTGCGTCAATTCCTGCATTTGTAAGGATTTCATTTACAACACTGGAAATTTCTGTATTTGATGAAGCGGCTGCGGCCTGATTCATTTCACGGGTTTTTACACTGAATGTAAGATTCATCTGGTCAACGTTTACAGTACCGAATCCTTTTACAGTAATTTTTCTTGTTACGTCCTGTGGTTTGTTGATAGTACATGATGATAATGCTGCAAGTGAAATAAGAACAGCTGCAAGTAATTTTATTTTTTTCATTTTATTCCTCTTTTTTTATCTGATGTTTATATAGAAACGTTTCAGGTATATTACTCTTTTGTTTGCATCATCCCAGTATTTACTGAGAGGATAGCTATTTGTCAGTTCTTCATAAGTTTCGACAGACTTTTTTATGTTTCTGTATTCAGAATTTCCTTCAAAAAGCTGAGCCATAAGAAAAAGTCCTTCGTCACGGTTTGTTTCTGCTAAGAGAAGAAAGTTCTGAAGATTATTATACATTTCTGTGTAATTTTTTTCATCAGATGCTTTTTTTGCACGTGAAAGATAATCTTCTGCAGAAAGGACTGTTTTTTCGGAGGCAGCCAGTACTTCTGCAACAGGAGCCGGTTGTACAGGCTTTATGGCTGGTTCTGGTTTTGTAACTGGTTTTTCAACAGGTTTTACAGGTTCTGTTTTGGGAGCTTCTTTCACTGGTTCATTTTTTGGAATTTGTGGCACAGGTTCAGTTTTTTCTTGGGTTTCAGTTTCTGGTTCTGTTTTAGTCTCAGGTTTTGCAGGAACTTTTTCTGCATAAGACGGAGCTTTTACATGAACTGTTGATTTAGATTTTATGTCCTGAACTGTTACTTCAAGGTAATCGTCTATATATTTGTCGGCAAGAATATCTTCCTTGTAAAAATGAAGAATAACAGTTCCGGAAACTCGAGCCATAAGGGAGAAATCAGTTGATTTTGCGTTTGTCTTACGACCTGTACTTGTCAGGTTTTTTGAGCCGTCTGTTGCACCAAGGAAAATCCATCCCTTGCCAGGATAAGAAACTTCAAGTATTTCACCTTTTTTTAGTGTTACACTTCTGGAAGGGATGATTTCAACTTTTTCCTCTTCTTCAGAAATTTTATCTTCTTCATCTGTAGAGGATTCTTCTAGAGATTCAACCTCGTCCACCTGGTCATTGGAAATTTCAATTATTTCATCAATTTCGTTTGAGGAGTCATTGTTGTCCTGACCTATAGAAGCCTCAGTAAGCTCTGTATCTAAAGCATCAGAGGCCTGGTCATTTGTAATAATTTCTGTAATTATTTCTGGAAGTTCCTCAATTTCTGTGGTTTCTTCTTCTGTTAGTGGTTCTGCTTCTTTTTCGGAAGATTGTTCCTGGTCAGTAGTTTCTGAACTTATTATTTCCGGTTCTTCCGGAGGAAGTTCTTCTTCAAAAACTTCAGGTTCGATTATTTCTTCAAGTTCTTCAATTTCATCACAGTCAGAAACTTCATCATTTTCTGATTCAAAAGATTCTGTTTCACTGTTTTCTTCCAGAGATGTAAGGTCTTCAGAAGTTTCTGTTTTTTCTTCAGAGTTTTCCAATGCTATATCAGATTCTGTCTGAGCTTCGTTTTCAGAATCTTCACTTATATCTTCCGGAACAGTTTCTGTTGATTCAGGTTCGGAAAGATCCTGAATCAGGTTTTCAGGAATTTCTGTTTCTTTTGAGGCACATGAAAAAAAAGAAAAAGCTGCAAGTGTCAGGCACAAATAAATAAGGACTGATTTTTTCACGGGGCCGCTCCTGTTATTTCATTAATAATCTGGTCATTTGCTCTTGAAAGGTCTTCAAGTTCTTTTTTTCCCGGAACAGTAAACCATTCTTCGGATTCTTCTTTAGTCCAGGCTTCTTTTGTAACTCTCGAAGGGGTGTATCCGTCCAGCATAGCCGGTGAAGGAGGAATCAGCATTTCTTCTGTAAGAGTTACAGGTCTTTCATATTTTACTTCTTCGGTTTTTTTTAGTGCGGCGCAAAGAAGAATAATTGCAATAATAATTACAAGAAAAAGGGCTGCAACACATGCAGAAATCATAGTATTTTCAAGGGCATAATCTCTGACCTTTTCAAAAATGAGTCTGCATTTTTCCTTTATGTTTTCCAACAGGTTTTTGAAATCCATTACTGGTTTCCGCCTTCTGGATTTTTATTGTTTTCGTTTTCAGAAGTTTGGGCTTCACCCGGATTCTCTTCTGATTTTGCTTTTTCGGCCTTTGCTTTTTCTTCAGCTGCTTTTTTTGCTTCTTTTTCAGCAAGCTTTGCAAGACGTTCTTTTTCCTTCATTTCCTTTTTAACGCGTTCAATTTCAGGGTCAGTAATTGTACCGTCTTCATTATGAATGCGTTTTTCAGGGCGAGGTGGAATTACAGCACCTTCTTCAACATCGATATCTTCATCAACGAAATTGTCTTCCCTTTTGAATTTCTTTCCTGTTTTAAGGTCTTCGTCAAGGCGCAGTGCAATGATTTTTGAAACACCTGATTCTTCCATTGTAATGCCCAGCATTGTGGATGCACCCATAACGGTTTTCTTGTTGTGAGTAATAACTATGTACTGAGAAACGTTTGCAAAACTTTCAAGTGCTGTAACAAAGCTTGTAACGTTTTTGTCATCCAGAGCGGCGTCAATTTCGTCAAGAAGACAGAAAGGACTAGGGCGTACCTGATATGTTGCAAAGAGAAGTGCAACGGCAGTCATTGTCTTTTCACCACCGGAAAGGAGAGCAATGTTTTCAAGTTTCTTTCCAGGAGGCTGTGCATAAATGTCGATACCTGACTGGAGAATATTCTGAGGATCAGCAAGTTTCAGTTCGGCACGTCCACCATTAAAAAGGCGGCGGAACATGTTGTGGAAATTCTTTTTGATCTGGTTATATGTTTCAAGGAACATTTCAGAAGATTTAGATTTGATTTCTTCTGAAACGCGGATAAGGTTATCAAGAGATTTCTGTGTATCTTCGTAGTTTGCCTTCTGTCGCTCATAGCGGTCTTTAACTTCTGCGAATTCTTCAACTGCCATCAGGTTTACAGAACCCAGGTTACGAAGCTTGTCTTTTGATTCCTGAAGCTTGTCACGGAGAGTTGCCGATGGAGTAGTGATTTTGTACATGCGCTCTTCGAATTCCATAAGGTCGCGGGAGTACTGCTCAATGTAGTTTTGCTTGATGTTTCTGATGTCATTGTCAGAAGAGTTAAGCTGAAGGGTGAGGCGTTCGTACTGTTCCTGGAATCTTCTCTGGTCTTCCTGTTTTTTCTGAAGAGTATCACTTTTTCCGGAAACACTTTTGTTGCATTTTGCAATTTCTTCATCAAGAATTTTCAGTTCATCGGCAAGTTTCTGACCGCGGTATTCAATTTCGGCCATTTCGCTTTCGGCGTCTTCAATCTGGCCTGCAAGGTCTTCTGCTCTTTTTTCTTCTGCATAGTATTCTTCGTCGGTTTCACGGAGTGAGTTCTGCTCAGAAGTAAGGCTTCTTTTGATGAAAAGAATCTGATTTTCACTTGCAGAAATCTGTTCCTGCATTTTAATCTGATTTCCGTGAAGTTTATGAAGTGTATCTTTATATTCATCAATCTTAGCAGTAAGGCCTGTGTTTTCTGCGTTTAAGTCAGCAATCTGGCCCTGAATCGTTTCAATCTGATTGATGTTGTCTGCAATTTTCTGGTCAATAGAACGCTTCTTTGTCATTACACCTTCAGGCGAAAGGAATTCGGTAATGAAAGCCGGAGAGGCGTTGTAGTATGTTTCAAGGGCAGATGAAAGGTCATCAAGACTCTTACAGGTTTCGCCAAACGCATCAGCTGCTTCCTGAACTGTTGCGATTTCTGCTTTAGTTTTTTTTGCGGCGTCACCAAAAATGTCGCGGCGGCCTTTAGCGTAAATCTTAAGTTTTCCAAGGATTTCATCCAGGTTTTCGCGGGCCTTTCTCATAGCTCCTTCAGAAAAACCTGCGTTATTCAGTTTTTCATCAAGCATGCCAACAATGTCTTCTGTAATGGCTGCAAGTTCCTGCTGAAGTGATTTACGGTCTTCATCAAGTACTTTAATTTTTTCAGAGTACTCGGAAGCACGCATATCATTTTCAGTAATTTGGAGAGATGATGTATTAATGTTTTCTTCAAAGGATGCAATGTTTTTCTGGATGTCAGCAAGCTGCTTTGTCTTTTCGTGAAGGGCAGCTTCTGTTTCATCGATTTCTTCCTGGATGGAATCAATGCGTTCCTGGATTGCATTTTTCTTGAGCTCAAGGCTTGAAAGCTTTGCTTTTATCTCGCTCTGACGGTTTGAGTATTCTTTTATGAGTTCCTGTTTACCGTTCTTTTCTTTTGCAATTGCCAGAAGGTCACCCTGTTTTTTGTACAGGTCTTCCTGCATTGCCTTAACTTTGTCCATGTTTTCAGAAATTGTGTTGTTGATTTCTTCAATTTCTGCACGGACTTTGTCACGTTTTTCTATAATTGTTTCAAGTTCTTTTTCGTGGCGGGCTTTTTCTGTAACAAAGTTCTTAAGACGCAGGAGAGTAAGATCCAGATCCAGTGCACTGATTTCGTCTTTTAACTTGCGGTATTTTTCTGTTTTTTCAGACTGGATTTTAAGTGAGTCATAGCTGCGCTTGATTTCAGCCATGGCAACTTCAATCTGAACCATGTTCTGTCTTGTACGTTCAAGCTCACGTTCTGCTTCCTGAACTTCAGCCTTTGAACGTGAAATACCAGCTGCTTCTTCAAAAAGATAACGGCGGTCTTCAGGTTTACTTGAAAGAATCTGGTCTATTTTTCCCTGTTCCATAACAGAGTAGGCAGCTTTACCAACCCCTGTATCCATGAACAGTTTTCTGATTTCTGTTGGACCAACCTGACGGTTGTTGATGAAATATTCCTGGTCTCCCGAGCGGTAAATACGGCGTTTGATTGCAATTTCAGAGTCTTCAAGTGGAAGAAGTCCGTTTTCATTACAGAGAGTTAAAGTTACTTCTGCTGTGTTAAGTGCTGCGCGGTTTTCGGTTCCGTTAAAAATAACGTCTTCCATTTTTTCAGCGCGAAGATTTTTAGCTCTGTTTTCTGCAATTACCCATTTAATGGCATCAACAACGTTACTTTTTCCACAGCCGTTAGGGCCGAGAAGCGCTGTAATACCGTCTGCAAAATCAATATGGGTTCGGTCAGCAAAAGATTTGAATCCGTAAATATCGAGACTTTTTAAGAACATAACATTAAAATTATACTGAAAGAGTGATTAAGTAGCAATTATTCTGCTCAAGATGGCAGATTATGATACGGGAACAGGATTCTTGTTAAATCATCCTTTTTGAAGAGCACTGCATAGTCGTAAGCACTCATTCCCATTGAATCCTTTATGTCCGGGTTTGCTCCGTTCATGGCAAGCAGTTCAACAATATCAGCTTTTCCTGAACCGACAGCAATAATAAGATTTGACTGACCTTCTTTACAGATAGTATTAAGATCTGCCCCGTGTTCAATAAGGAACTGGGTAATTTCCTTGTTTCCACGCCAAACGGCATCCATAACAGGTGTGTAACCGCGGTCCTGGGACTGAACGTTAATTTCAGCACCATTATCAATCATCCAGGAAACAATTTCTTCTTTGTCGGTTCGGACAGCAATGTTAAGCATAGGAGTTCCGCTCTCATCACGGCTGTTTATATCCATACCTGCTGTAATGAACTGGCGGCAGATTTCGAATTTTCCTTTTGAAATATAGCTTGCAAAGCAGTCAACTGTGAATGGAATACCTTTATTCATAAGGGATTTTTCAGCTTCATGTTTCTTTGCTGCATTCATGATGAATGGATAATTGTTTTTGATTTCTGTTTCGATTTCCTCAAGGTCTTTCATAACTTTGATTACATCGCTGTTTCCAATTGAATAGGTTTCAATTTCTGAGATATTTGTGAAAAGGGGAATGTTGCCTCGGGTACAGTAGCCTGCAAGGGAATAAATAAGGCCGGCTGTATCAGGATTTGAAATATCTTCCCTGGTTCCTGTAATAATAACGTCTGTAATATCGTAAAGACCTTTAGCCCACTTGTTACTTTCTTCTTTTGAAAGAGACGTAGAAGTGATGATGCTGGATTTTTCCCGCAGTCTGATTGCGTTTTCCAGAGTTTCGCGGTCTTTTTTGTTCTGTGATAAAATAAGCCATTTCATAAGTATATATTCTATCACAGGTTTTCAGAAAAAGGGTAGAGATTTTAGAGAAAAATTGTAGGATTAAATCAAATATATTTTATTTGATTAGTTATGGCCTCTAAAAAACTTACTCCCGGTCACAATCACGGCCTACCAGGAACGCTAGCTAGCGTCGCTAATACAAAGCGCGGTAAGGAAACT
>JAHBAD010000059.1 GCA_018385395.1 Treponema sp. | reverse complement strand
GCGTTATTTTTATATTTAATAATGAACTGATTAAAATTCATACCATTGCCCGTCTTTTGTCAGGTACCAGTCTGCGGTAAGTTTCTGGGAACTTTCAGTTCCCCATGAAATACTACCGTCACGGTTCAGAATGATTACATGCTTTGAGTTTTTGACAATAGCTTCCGGCATGGAAGCTGTGCGTTCGTAGGCAAATCTTTTTTTCTGTGGCAGATTATATGAATAGATTTTGTTTTTTCCAATATTGGTGTACAAATAGTTTCCGTTTATGTAAGTAAAGGCGTCTGGATCTTCTTCTGCAAATTTTAAGATATTTGTTACAGTCTGAGTAGAAGGATTGAAACTGAATACAAATGTTGTACTTCCTTTATCTGATGCCTGAAGGTTCATTCCGTAAATTGTTTTTCCGTTTGAACTTAAACCATAAGTTACCTGACCAGGCACTTTAAGAGGCAGTGTTTCAAGTGTATCAGGATTAACAGAAATCAAAGGACTTGCAGGACTTGTACTTGCAGATTTTGCAATATAAACTTTTCCATCATCACACATTACTGCATCCTGAATTCCCATGCCAGAAAATACTTCGCGATAATTTTTTGTTTCAAAATCATAAATATTAACTTTAGAACTTGATTCAATTTCGATTAGCTTGTTTTCGTAAACTTTAAGGCTCTGAAGGGAAGATTTTGGAGTGAAAAGAATTTCATCGGTGCCGTTTTCAGAAACAAATCTTACCGGAGTTCTTGTTTCTTTACTGTAAAGAATGAAACCATCCTGAAAACATAAGAAACTGTTTTCACCTTTTGTATCAACGATAGAATCAACATTTCCGTTTTCATAAACTCTATGAACCGATTTTTTAGAAAGGAAGTAGAACATTTCACCGTTTTCTTTTATATCATAAATACGGTCGTAAATATTTTCTGAAATGAGATTCATTGATTCTATTTCACTGGATGCAAGTGAAGTAGCTTTGTATATATTTCCGTTTCCGCTTCCAAAAATAATTTCAGGACCGTATTTTGTGCCGCATAAAATCTGACCTTCACCACGAGGTCCTTTTAAGCTTTTTACAAGGCGCTGGTTACTCAGAGTATTGTTGTCGATTCTTTCAATCATTTTCAGATCATACGTGGTTTTTCCGTCATATTCCAGATAATAAAGATTGTCTTCTTCTGATGAAAGAATGATAGGAGAGTGACATGGAATGGTTGAAAGGGTTTTACCTGTTGTTGCCTGAATGATATAAATAAAATTATCTTTTACTCCTGTAAGAAAGAGGTTGTTACAGAACATAGCAATATCAGATAGTCCCTGAACACAGTTAAATTTAGCAGTGGTTTTCCCATTAAGAATATTGTAATAGGTAAGGCTTCCAGAAGGTGAATACATAACAGCAGTTTTTTCACTGTCACTTGTTTTAATGAAGTTCACGATACTGGTATTTTCGTGGACTTTGTTTACTGTAGTCCAGTCTGAAGTCTTAACAAAAATTGCCCCCTCTATTGTTGCGGTCCCGATAATCAGATAGTTTCCTTTAGCAGAAAATGAAAGGGAAGTAACTGAATCTTTAAGCTTTTTAGTATATTTTTTGTTCAGTTTGTTCCAGTCCCATACTGTAACTTTGTTAACAGAACCACCATCAGTTTCATAAACGGCTATATCGTGTCCGTTAGGAGAAGTTGCAATGATTTTAATTCCCACATCAGAAACCTGGTAATGTTCTCCCATTGAATCTTCTGTCCATTTTATAAGGAATCCGTCATCACCTGAACTTATGAAAGAGTAATCGCTGGAATTTTTTTCACAAAGTGTTGCAAGGTTTGTAATACTTAGGCTGTGTGCCTCACTTGAAAAATGAGACTGTGCGAAAACACCTGATAAAGAAAAAATAAGGGCCAAAGAAGATACAATATTTTTTTTCATAATTTAGTTTCCTTTTATCCGACCAATAAAATATATAACATCACTGCTCATACCAAGAATAAAAAGCAGTGCAATAAATGCAAGTCCTACAAACTGCGTATAATACTGAACTTTTGGTGGTATTCTTTTTCTGAAGACTGTTTCAATCAGTGCAAAAAGAATAAGTCCTCCATCAAGAACAGGAACGGGAAGCAGATTCATGATGAAAAGTGAAACTGAAATAACAGCCAGAAGTTCAAGAATGCTTACAAGTCCGGTTTTAAATCCTGCAGAAAAACCTTCCTTTATTGTTGTTCCAAGCATATCTGTTATGCGGGCCGGACCTGAAACCGCATTCTTTACCTGAACTCCTTTAAAAAGAATCCCTATGCTTTTGAATGTTAAGCCGATCATTCCGAAAGCTTCCTTGCATCCATTTATTAAAGCCGGAAAGAAAGAAAAAGTTTCAGCTTCTTTTTTCAAAAGACTTCCTTTGTCTGCTGTTACACCGATTTTTCCTGTTCCATTTTCTTTATCAAGTTCTGAATGAACTGTAAAGAAAAGCGGTTCTCCTTCGCGCTCAACTTCTATTTTAAGGTTTTTATCAGGATTAACCTGTACAATTGATATTATATCAGAAAAGTCATTAACTGTTTTACCGTTTATGCTTTTAATTACATCCCCGGTCAGAAGTCCTCCGTCCCGGGCACTACTATGAACTTCCGGATAGATTTCATCAGCCAGTGTGATTTTTGAAGAAAATGTGTAATAGGAATATCCCACCATGCTTATTATTGAATAGGCAATAACAGCAAAAATCAGATTGAAAAAAGGACCGTTGAAACCAATTAAAGCACGTTTTAAAGGATGTACACCAAAAAGGGAATCTGAATCAGCCTGAATGGCTGTATGATTTTCAAGTGCGGTCTGCATTTCTTTTTCGCCTTTCATTCCGCAGTATCCGCCTAAAGGAAAGGCAGAAAGACGCCAGTCTGTTCCTTTGAATGTTTTATGAAGAAGAATTGGACCGTATCCGATAGAAAAGGATTCTACCTTTACCCCAAATAGTTTTGCTGCAATAAAATGTCCGAACTCATGAAAAAGAACCAGAAAGAAGAGACATAAAAGACCGTAAACCCATTTCATTTATGCACGGTCTCCGACAATTTCAGTAATAAAACTTTCTGCAATGCTTCGGGCTTTTGCGTCAAGTTCAAAAACTCTTTCAAAAGTTTCTGGTGTTTCAGACCAGTCATTCTGTAAAGTTTTTTCAGTAATTCCCGCAATTTCTGTATATCTGATTTTACCGTCCAAAAAGGCGTGGACTGCAACTTCATTTGCTGCATTAAAAACAAGAGGATAGGAGCCTTTTTTTTCAACACACTGAAATGCGTATTTTAAAAGGGGAAAATCGTCCATTCTTGGACGGAAGAAAGTTAATTCCTTATCTAAAAGATCAAAGGGTTTTAAATAGTTTTTTACATTTTCTGGATATGTAAGCGCACTGATAATAGGATGTTTCATGTCCGGATCAGAGGCCTGTGCGTAAATCATGCCGTCATTTGTCCTGACCATAGAATGAATTATACTTTGAGGATGAACTACAACATCAATTTTGTCTGCCGGTTTATCAAAAAGATATGAAGCTTCTATTACTTCAAGACCTTTATTTGCAAGGGTTGAAGAATCGATAGTAATTTTTGGGCCCATTTTCCATGTAGGATGATTCAAAGCCATTTCAAGTGTTACATTTTCAAGCTGTTCTTTTGTAAAGTTCCTGAAAGGACCACCGCTTGCGGTAATAAGGATGCGGTCAGAGTTTTCTTTTCCGCACTGATTTATTAATGAAAAAATTGCTGAATGTTCAGAATCAACAGGAATAATTTTTGCACCGGTTTTTTCAGAAAGTGCCTTAACAAGAGGATATGCCATTACAACTGTTTCTTTGTTAGCAAGAGCCAGGTCAATGCCAAGTTCAAGTGTTACTTTTGAAGGTAAAAGACCCGGTGATCCTGCAATGCCATTTACAACAATATCTGGTTTGCAGGAAGAGATGAAGTTTTTGTAATCTTTTTCATCTGCGTTATTTGTAAGGAGTGAAGGGCATTGAAATTTTTTTGAAAGGGCAGAAAGTTCATCTTTTTTTGAATGAGCCGTAAGGCCGCAGCAGATAAACATTTCTTTTTCATTTTCAATAATATCAAGCGTGCTTGATCCGATAGAACCGGTACAACCGAGAACAAGAATTTTTTTCATAATTACTGTTTATGCCAGAAGGAAATACATGAGTGCAAAGTAAATTGGAGCTGTAATAACCATTGAGTCAATACAATCCAACAATCCTCCGCGTCCCGGAATAACGTTTCCGGCATCTTTTGCTCCGCATGAACGTTTAATTACAGATTCCACCAGGTCTCCGATAATTGCTCCAAGGGCTGCAAAAGCCGCAATAATCAGATAACGCCAGAGGTCTCCCACAAAAATGTCTGGTAAAAGAAGAACGATTATTGCAGTAAGTGCAACATCAGTAAATATACCACCTATAAAACCTGCTATGCTTTTATTAGGACTAGCCTTAAAAATACCACGGTTGTTTTTTCCAAAAAGCATTCCAAAGAACCATGCACCTGAATCGCACATAAATACAAGCATAAAAAAGAAAATGATGATATGAGTTTCATTTTCAAAAACTGTCAGACGAGGTATGAATGTAAGAAGGTATGGGATATAGAAAATACCAAAAGAAATTACAGAAATACGTTCAACAGACTGACTGAACTCTTCAGCTGTAAAACATTCAATTCCCATAATTATTATTAAAATTCCGGCCAGTACCCAGAGAATTATTTCATGTGAAATTCCGGTAAGCAGGAAAATGTAATTTAAGGCAGGGATTATTCCTCCAAGACAAAGAAAAATCCATTTTGGAAAAAGTTTTATCTTGTTGGAAACCATATTGTAATATTCGTTTAGAGATATGATAGTCGCTGCAAACGTAATTAATTGAAGGGTGATGTGATAAAAAGGCTTAAAGAGGCAAAGCCCGAACATAACTGGAAGTCCAATACAAAATGTTATCAATCTCTTGGCTAAATTACTCATAAGTTCTTTATTTATTTTTCCTTACCAAACCTTCGGTTCCGGTTTCCGAAACTTTTCAGATTGTTTAAAAATTCTTCCTCAGTATAATCTGGCCAAAGCGTATCGGTAAAAACCATTTCAGCGTAAGCAACATGCCATAAAAGGAAATTGCTTAGCCTGAATTCTCCACCTGTACGTATCAGCAGGTCAACATCCGGGCATCCTTCCATGTCCAGATTCTGACGAACCAGATTTTCGGTTATATCTTCGGGTTTTATTCCTTTCTCTGCAATTTTACGGATTCCACGGACAATTTCATCCCGTCCACCATAATTGATTGCAAGGTTCAAGGTAAGACCTGTGTAATCCTTTGTTTTATCCATGGCGTCATTAAGATCGTCCTGGATATTTTTTGGAAGCGCCGAAATGTCACCTGTGTGACAGATTCGGATTCCGTTGTCCTTATAAAATTGAAGTTCTCCAATAAGGTGAACATGAATAAGGTTCATTAAAAAACCAACTTCTTCCTGAGCTCTTTTCCAGTTTTCAGTAGAGAAGGTGTACAAAGTCAGGTATTTTACACCTGCATCAGAGGCAGCCTTTACAATACGCTTAGCAGTTTTAAGACCTTCCTGATGTCCTTTTGTGCGAGGCAGATTCTGTTTTGTTGCCCATCTTCCGTTGCCATCCATTGTGACAGCAACGTGGACAGGCATTTTAGATTCGGTTTTTGCCATTAGTTCTGCATGATGTCCTTATCTTTAGCATCGAAAGCTTTGTTGATTTCTTCGATGTATTTGTCAGTAAGCTTTTGAAGTTTGTCTGTTTCTGTCTTCAGATCGTCTTCTGTGATTTCACCAGCTTTCTGTGCTTTTTTCAGGTCATCGTTTCCGTCACGGCGGATGTTACGGATTGATGTACGGGCATTTTCAGCCATTGTTTTTGCCTGTTTTTCCAGTTCCTTGCGGCGTTCTGCTGTAAGGGCAGGAATCTGAATGCGGATTACTTTACCGTCGTTTGATGGATTAAATCCAAGGTCAGCCATAGAAATTGCTTTTTCAATTTCTGTAATGATTGATTTATCAAATGGAGTAATAATAACACTGCGTGCTTCAGGAATAGCGATTGTAGCAACCTGATTCAGAGGTGTTTTTGTTCCGTAGTAATCTACAAAAACTCTGTTGAAAATAGCGGCGTTTGCACGTCCTGTTCTCAGTGTATTGAACTGTTCATTCAAAGAAGCAACAGTTTTCTGCATTCTTTCTTCGTTGTTTTCTGCCATTTTTAAAATTCTCCTAATTCAGAAACAAAATATTCGCATCAGTCTTTTTGATTCATGTAAATATTCTGTATATACATATAAGTATTATAACAAAAAATGAACCAGTCCGAAAGAAAAAAAGGACTGGTTCATTAAAAAAAATCATGCTGTCAGACAGCGTGACTTATTTTCCCAGTACGCAGAGTTTAACATCTCCGAATGAAAGAGAAGCACCAACTTCTTTTCCAACTTCTTCGATTTTCTGTGAAACTGTTTTTTTGTCGTCTTTAACGAACATCTGGCTTTCGAAACAGATAGAAGCAATATGTTTATTGATTTTTCCTTTAAGGATTCCTTCAATAACATTTGCTGGTTTTCCAGCCATTTTTTCATCAGCAGCCATCTGTGCTTTGAAGATTTCTTCCTGTTCTGCAATGTATGCAGCTGGAACTTCAGAAGCTTTAAGATATTCTGGTGTAAATGCAGCCATATGGAGACAGCAGTCTTTAGCAAATGTTTTTACAGCTTCTGCTTCAGATCCTTTAACTACAACAACAGCACCTGTTTTTTTGTCAGAGTGTACGTATGTAGCAACTGATGCTCCAGTTGGAACTTCAATTACATCAAGTTTTGAAATGTTCATGTTTTCACGAACTTTGATTGTCAGTTCTTCGAGAGCTTTTGTGTGAGCTTCTTCAACTTTTGTGTATCCGTTAGCAAGAGTAATGTCTACAAGGCGGTTACCCATAGCTACGAAGTCTTCGTTCTTTGAAACGAAGTCTGTTTCACAAGTAAGACCAAGCATTACAACTTTGTTGCCTTCCTGTTTGATGAATACAACACCTTCAGCTGTAGCACGGTCAGTACGGCTAGCCATAGCAGCCAGTCCTTTTTCTTTCAGGATTTTTTCAGCACCAGCCAGATCTCCATTTGCATCCATGAGGGCTTTTTTACAGTCCATCATACCAGCACCTGTTGATTTGTTCAGGGCTTTAATATCAGCCATATTAATTGCCATAGTGGTTTCCTTAATTTCAGTAAGTTATACCGGCTGAGAGTTCAGCCGGCAGAAAATTTATTTGTCGAATTTGTCTTCGTCAACGAGTGAATCATCCTCAGCAGGAGCTTCTTCTTTAGCTTCTTCTGTTGGCTGATAGTTTGAGTAATCAGTGATTTCTTCGTCGTTTGATTTTACAGCTGCATCTGTTACAACTTCATCTTCGTCACCAAGGTTTTCAAGAATCTTGAGACCTGTTTCATTGTCAGCTTCAATTACAGCGTTAGCAATGATAGATGTAAAGAGAGAGATAGCACGGATAGCATCATCGTTACCTGGAATAGGGAAGTCGATACCTGTTGGGTCACAGTTTGTATCAACAACAGCGATAATTGGGATACCCATACGGCGAGCTTCAGCTACAGCGATCTGTTCTTTGTGTGTATCGATGATGAAAATTGCTCCTGGCAGTTCTTTCATTTCTTTGATACCACCAAGGTTCTTTTCAAGCTTAGCTTTTTCCTTCTGGAGAGCACCAACTTCTTTCTTTGTAAGGTTTTCGAATGTGCCGTCAATTTCCATCTTTTCGATTTTCTTGAGGCGCTGAAGTGATTTTTTGATTGTAGAGAAGTTTGTAAGCATACCACCAAGCCAGCGGTTGTTTACATAGTA
>JAHBAD010000037.1 GCA_018385395.1 Treponema sp. | reverse complement strand
GCGAACTGAACGTTTGTACCACCAATAACGCCGATTGATTCAACGATTTTGAAAGCATCTTTCTTAAGTCTTTCTTCAAGAGCTTTGTCGATTGTCATAAATGGTGCTGAACAGAATGAGTCACCAGTGTGAACACCAACTGCATCAATGTTTTCAATAAAACAGATTGCAATCATCTGGTTCTTAGCGTCGCGAACAACTTCAACTTCAAGTTCTTCCCAACCAAGAATTGATTCTTCAATTAAACACTGATGTGTCATAGAAAGATCAAGACCGTTTGCTACGATTGTGCGAAGTTCTTCAACGTTGTAACAGAAACCACCGCCCTGTCCACCCATTGTGTAAGCAGGTCTTACAACCAGAGGGAAACCAATTTCTTCGGCGATTTTTTCAGCCCCTTCGATTGTGTGACAGATTCCGGAACGAGGAGTGTCAATTCCAAGCTTCTTCATTGTTTCCTTAAAGATTTCCCGGTCTTCACCACGTTCAATAGCATCAAGGTTTACACCAATTACTTTTACACCGTATTTATCAAGAACACCGGCTTTGTTTAATTCCATAGCCATGTTCAAACCTGTCTGTCCACCAAGGTTTGGAAGAAGAGCATCAGGGCGTTCTTTTTCGATAATCTGACTCAAGCGTTCTACGTTGAGTGGTTCAATGTAAGTTGCATCAGCCATAACTGGGTCAGTCATGATTGTTGCAGGGTTTGAGTTTACAAGGACGATTTTGTATCCCTGTTCGCGGAGTGCCTTACAAGCCTGTGTGCCGGAATAGTCGAACTCACATGCCTGACCGATAACGATTGGACCTGAACCAATGATCAGAACTTTGTTAATGTCTGTTCTCTTTGCCATAAATGTTACCCCTTAGATAAAAAAAAACTGAACCCGTAAAAACGAATTCAGTTGTTATTTACAATAGTTAATGAAATAAAAATAGCAGTAGCCATAAGCGGCATTGCGTATGTCTCAATATGTTTTGCTACGTCTTCGTATTTCATACTGATAATCAATAATATAGAAAAAACGGGGTAAATTCAAGATACTGGGAAGGATTTCAACCGTTTTCTAAGAATTGCAAAGTTTGGGGGAGGGGAACGCCTTCCCCTCGCTCCCATGCAAGTCGCTCCATGAAGCACCCTGCAAGCAGTGTGCTTCCTTCTGCTTGGTTGCCTGTCCGCTACCCCTTCTGCGGGCCTCAATCGGCGGCCCGCAACGCCCGCCTTATAAAGCCCGTCATCGGCGATATTTTAATTCCCTCAGCAAAAATAGTGGAGCTGGGCTCCCCGCGAGGGCGGCGGCATTGGGTATGAACTGCGGGTTTTGCTATAAAACAGAAGTTTTGCGCCGGAATTATAGCAAAAACGGAGGAATCGGCCCCGCAAAAGCCGGCGGCTATTTGAGAACAGCCTGCAGTTTGCTATAAAAGTGGTACTTTTATTAAAAGTAATAGCAAAAAAACGTGCCCGGCCGCCCCATGACGCTCCTGCGGGGGCGGCGGCATGCTGGATGAACTACGGGTTTTGCTATAAAACGGCGGATTTCTGCTGGAAGTATAGCAAAAAAGCCATCTTGCATCGCCGCCGATGTGCCTCCGGCCGCCCCATGACGCCCCTGCGGGGGCCAGCCGAGCATTTAAAGTGTGAACTTTTACTATAAAAAGGGCAAAATTTGCGGAAATTATAGCAAAAATCAAAAATCACGGCGGCGGCCTTTTTCCTTTTTTTGCATATTTTTGTCTATATAAATAGTATGAGAATTATAATTTCACGATTAAAAGCGAAAAAAGCATATTTTGATGCTCTTGCAAAAAATGCCCGTGCCCGCCTTTCCCGAATGCCAGACGAAGGCCGCCTTAGGATTCGAAAGACCCGTGGCTATGTTCAGTTTTTTCAGGTTATAAGGAAAGGCGAGCACAATGGTTATTATCTGTCACAAAAGAATGGCGCGGATTTGAGCCTTACACGTCGCCTTGCCCAGAAAGAATACACAGAAGTGCTCATAAAAAATTGTGAGCAATACTCCCGCGCCATTTCAGTATTCCTTGAACAGATTCCGGAAAATGATATCAGAAATATAAAAGCTGAGCGCCCGAAATTCAGAGCTCTTGTTTCGCCGCCTTCGGAAAATGAAATGACAGATGACGAGTTTATTGCCGCCTGGCGGGCCGTTACTTATAAAGGAAAAGAAATTCCTGAAGAATGTGCCCGCTACACTACGAATGGCGGTGAAACTGTCAGGTCAAAGTCTGAAAAGATAATTGCGGATCTTCTGGATTCTCGGGGCATTCCGTATCGTTATGAGTTTCCTCAGAAAATGAGAGTAAGGTGGGGCCGGACGGCAGTATTTTATCCGGATTTTACGATTCTTGCTCCGGACCGTCGGGAAATAATCCTTGAACATTTCGGACTTATGGATGATCCAGAGTACTGCCGTAATGTTCTGGAAAAAATGCTTGATAAAATGTTCGGGGCGAATTAGCCCTGATTGGAGCAGCTGCGAAGCAGTCCCGAGCGAAGCGAGTGGACGAGCCGCGGTAGACGGCGAGCTGCGGAAAGCAGGACAGGCGCGGAACGCGCCGCAGCTCCTTACATATTTACAATCCAAGTGCTTCGTCGGCAAGGCCTGCAAGGCGCCCCGCTTCTGCAGCAAGTTCTTTGGTGGTTCCCGCCTTGATAAGTGAAAGCTTCTGCTCGGCCTTTTTTTCGTTTCTGATTTCCAGAAGTTCGCAGGCAAAGGCCAGCAGGTCGGCGGCGTCTTCTTCCTTGATTTTGATGGTCTGGGCAATATCCGCCGGTTTCTGCCTGCACAGGTTTTCCAGCGTTGTGTATTTTTTCTGCAGGGTAAGGGCACGCTTTTCGCCAACGCCAGGAAGCTCCAGGAAAATGGAAACCACGTTTTCTTTTGTGCGGAGCCTCTGATTCCGGCTTGTGGCAAAGCGGTGAGTCTCATCGCGGACCCGCTGTAAAAGTCTGAGTGCATCTGACCGCTTTGGAAGACAGATGGGCTCACTTGTATGGGGGCGCCAGATTTCTTCATCACGTTTTGCAAGACCTGCAATGGGAATATCAAGCCCCAGGGCTTTTATTACGGCATCAACTGCATTTACCTGTCCGATACCACCGTCTATTAAAAGCAGGTCAGGCATGTCGGCGCCTTCGTTCAAAAGCCTTGTGTAGCGTCTTGTTACGGCTTCACGCATGGAAGCAAAGTCATCTATTAAACCGTCAGTTGTTTTAAGGCGGAAGTAACGGTAATTCTTTTTGTCCGGGTTTCCGTTGTAAAAACTGATAAGGGATGCAACAGGCCATTTTCCGCCGATATGGGCAATATCGAAACCTTCGATGCGGACCGGAAGGCGGTCCAGGTGGAGCCGGTCTTTAAGTTCTTCCATGGCAGGTGTGTCGCCCCTTTCGCGAAGACGGCGGATAATGTCTTCGTGGGCGTTCTGTGTTGCCATCTGGATGGCGGCCTTGTGGCGCGGAGCCGACGGAATGTCATCGGTAACCAGGATTATCTGGGAGTCTACACCGTAGGTGTCGTGAAGCCAGCGGTTTACGTCTCCGCGGGTGTCTTCCGGGGATGCAGTGGTGGTGCCCTGTGACGCCTCAGGAAGTTCTGTTGCTTCAGGGACTTCGGTGGTTTCGACAGGCTCAACCACCGGTTCGGGAGAAGATCCCTCGACTTCGCTCGGGATGACAGGGGTGTTGCCGCTCGGGATGACAGTGGTTTCGACGGGGGGTATCCTGAGCTTATCGAAGGGCTCAACCACCGGTTTAGGCAGCATGGCACTTGTGCTTACGTATATATATGGAGGAATCTGATCCGGCGAGTTGTAATAGGCGTTCATAAACTCGGCAATCAGTTCGTCATCTTCGTTCAGGCTGACTTCGCGGAAATTGTTGCGGCCCAAAAGTTTACCGTTTCTGATTTTAAGTACGGTAAAGCTTACAAGCTCGCCTTCGCGCCAGTAAGCAATGTAGTCAGAATCGTTTTCGTCAAAGCTTTCTACAATATTCTGGTTGTGAAGCACGTTCAGTGCGTTGATGCCGTCGCGGAGGCGGGCTGCTTTTTCGAAGTTCAGCTCACTGGCGGCGGCGCGCATTTCTGTTTTAAGCCGTTCAATGGCCGCATCATCTTTTCCCTCAAGTAAGGAAATTATTTCGCCGAAATATTCAGTGTAGGACTCTTTTGTAATTTTATTACAGCACGGTGCCTTGCACTGTCCCATGTGGTAATAAAGACATGGCGAAGATCTGCTTTTGAAGGTCCTGCAGCGGCGTATTGGATAAAGCTTGAAGATTGTTTCAAGAAATGTATCCAGTGCGTAAACGTCGGGAAAAGGTCCGAAATACTGGGATCCGTCGTGATGAACGGTTCTTGTACGGAAAATCCGTGGGAATTCTTCATTTGTGATTCTGATTACAGGATAACTTTTTCCGTCTTTGAGACAGATGTTGTAGCGGGGGCTGTATTTCTTGATCAAATTATTTTCAAGAATCAGTGCTTCGTACTCATTTGCCGTAACGATGTATTCAATGCTTACGGCATTGGCAATAAGAAGCTGGGTTTTTATGTTTTTCTGACCTGAAAAATATGAAGACAGTCGGTTTTTCAGCACTTTTGCCTTGCCGACATAAATGACGGTACCTTCGGCATTACGCCACAGGTATACGCCTGCTGAATGGGGGGCTTTCAGAGCTGTTTCGTGTAACTGTTCGCGAATAGTTTTGTCAGACATAGGGATATGAAAAATTATATCAGAAAATCGGGAATTGTGTGTGTCTGTATGGGGATACTGTGCACAGGTCTTTTCGCAAAGGAAATCAGACTTGGCGGTAAAAACGGCTGGCCACAGCTGGAAGTGGCAGACAATGTTACCACAGGAATCGGACGCTTCGGATATCAGTCTGTTGAGCTAAAGACAAATGATTTTGAAGCGGACGGATTTACAGATTTGATTTTAAATTTTGAAAATCCTTCGAACCCGGTTTCATTTGGCGATTATACAGTTTTGAAAAATGATCTTCAGAATGTTTCGGCAACAGAGCTTGGAAAAGGCGCCGGTTTAAGCCGTGACAACGGCGGTATCACTTTAAAAGGAAAGGAAGGAACTTTCTTTGGTAGTGAAGGGTTAAGCGGTTCTTTTTCAATCGATTTCTGGCTGAATCCTGCTCTTGCAGAAAACGGCGAAGAAATTTTTCAGTGGCACTCATCTCGTACTGTAGACAATCATATTATTTATCAGATGATGAATGCAAACTTTGAGGGCGGACATATTAAATGGTATCTTTCAAATATTTTTGACAATTTTTATGAAGGAAATCAGAATCTCTTTCTTGAAGGCAGCACAACAATTATTCCGAATAAATGGACTCGTCACACTTTAAGTTTTGATGCAGAAACAGGACTTCTTGAATACCTTGTAAACGGCTATGTGGAAGATATCAGATACATTACTTCTACGGGGCACGAAGGTGGAGATATTTCTCTGGTTCTTCTTGGTGTTCCAGCTGAGTTTGATATTTGTTCTCATTTTACAGGAAAAATTGATGATTTCAGAATTGCTAAGACTTCATATTCGTTGTCAGGATATCAGAGTGCTGAAAATGCCGGTTCTATTGAACACATGAAATATGTTCGTTCCGGCGGATATTTCAGAAGCCGTCCACTTATGGCAAGTGCAGGTTCAGTTTTGAATTCAGTTGATGTTGAAATGTGGGCTCCGGAACAGACAGCAATTAATCTTTATGTCCGCTCAGGCGATAACCGCTACAACTGGACAGATACATATCCTGAATGGAAAAGTATTGAACCAGGTGAAGAACTTACAGGAGTTTCAGGACTTTTCTTCCAGGTAGCCTGTGATCTTTATCCTGACGGAAACGGACAGACAACTCCGTCAGTAACAGAAATCAAATTGAATTACACAGAACTTCCGCTTCCGCTTCCGCCATTCAGTGTAAGCGCTGTGGCAGGAGACGGCTGTGTAACTTTGAAATGGAATTATTCAGTAGATGAGACTACCGGCGGATATTACGTTTATTACGGAAACCGTTCGGGTGAATATCTTGGTCGTGTTGCGGTAGAAGGGGCTTCTCCAATCAATGTTGGAAACACTACTACAGTAACTCTCACTGGTCTTGAAAACGGTACGATTTATTATTTTGCAGTGGCTTCCTGGTCGCGCATAAATGATAATGTTATCGGTGATTTATCCCGCGAAGTTTTTGCAAGACCAAAAAAATCTGGAAGAAAATAAAAGGGGAGAAAAATGGATAAATTGATTTATGACCGTGCTCAAAGCGCCATGCTTTCCCGTGATTTTGCTCTGGCAGCAAGACTTTATAAAACACTGTTGAAACAGGAGCCGGGCAATATTGATATTATGAATGCCCTTGGAAGCCTCTATGTAAAAAGCGGGGAAGATGACAAAGCTATTCCTTATTATGAAAGTATTCTCACTCTGTCGCCTCATGATGTAGATGCCATGAACAGTCTTGGCGGCTGTTACCGCCGTCTCAAAGAATATGAAAAAGGCATTACAGTTCTGGAACGTGCTCTTGATGAAAACCAGAAAACGGCCATGATTAATTACACACTTGGTTTTACATATAAAGATATGGGAAATCTTGATGATGCAATTGACTGCTTTGAAAGTGTTGTTGCAGAAAATCCTACAGACGTTCTTGCATACAATCATCTGGGATTTATTTATGCAGCAAAGAAAAATTATCCTAAAGCAGTTATGGCTTACCGCCGCGGGCTTCAGACAGATCCAAATCATCCGATCCTTCACTACAACCTTGGTCATGCTTACGAGTCTGAAAAAAATTACAACGAAGCCATAAAATGTTATGAACTGGCACTTAAAGCAAAGCCGGGCTGGATTGATGCCATCCGCGATGTAGTTCAGCTTCTTTTAAAACAGCAGAATACAAAACGCGCAATGGAAATAGTTCAGAAGTCGGTACAGCTGTACCCGGCTAACGCAGAACTGATTGCCCTTGCAGGAAACGTTCAGTTGAAACGCTACGACTTTGTCGCTGCACAGAATACATTTGAAAAAGCAAACCGCTTGAAATCAAATGATCCTGCAATTCTTCTGAAACTTTCAGAAAGCCTTGAAAAACAGTTTCTTCCCGGGGATGCTGTTTCATGGGCAAAGGAAGCCCGTGTTCTGGGACTTTCAGATAACAGCCTTAAAAAGCGTTATGTTCACATTATGCTTTCGGCCGAAGAAATGGATCGGGCTAAATCAATTCTTGATGAACTGATTTCTGACTCTCCAAGTGATGCAGGAGTTCTTGATGCTATGGCACAGTTCTGCATTCTTTCAAAAGATGAAGAAGGAAAAGATTTTTACTATGCACGTATCGAAGAAATGAATCCTCGTTATCGTCATCATTATCTTGAAGCAGCCCGCCGTTATTGTCAGATAAAATATTATGAACCTGCTTTGAAGTATGCAAAAGTTTATATCGAAAAAGCTCCACTGAATCCTGCCGGATACAATATTCTTGGTCGCATTTATGAAAAAATGGATGATCTGGAAAATGCAGTGAAGACATATAAAATTGCTGCAGGTTTGAAATATGAAGACATTTTTGCAAAAAATGAATTGAATCGTCTTGGTCAGCAGTGGAATGCAAATCTTCAGATTGACGTTTCCGATTATATCAATCAGCTGAATGAAGCTGAAAAAGAAGAAGAAGCCCGTCGCATTATGGCAGAGGAAGAAGCTGCCGCTGAACTTGAAGCCCAGATGGTAGAAAATCAGACAAATGAATTTGATTTCGGAGTTATGGGAGATGATGTTCCTGAACCTGAAGAACCAGTTCCTCTTCTTGCAGAACTTTCAGAAGATGAAGGCTTGAGTTCATTTGATGAGCTTCTTGATGAAGATGAAAAACTTATGGAACAGGAAAAAGAAGAAGATGAATCGAAAAAAAATCCTCTCCCTGAAAACCTTAGTTCTAAACCTGATTCAGATGTAACCGATACATTTTCTACTGAAGATTTTGAATCAATTCCTGGCTGGGATGAACCTATGCCGGAAGAATCATCTCCGTCTTTAGTTCCGAATTCTCCGGGTAAGGCGGCTTCCAGTGCACCTTCCATGGAAAATACAAAGCCTGTTGATATGGATGACTTTATGCCGTCACTTTCTCCCTATACTGCAGAGGATGCTATGGATATGCTTCGCGAGGACACAGAAGAACCAAGAATGGATCCTCGTCTTGTGGATAAAATTGATGACGCCGTTGAAAATCTTGAAAAAGCAGTTTCTGATGTGAGCGAAAAAGCAGATGAAGCAATGCGTAAAGCTGAAGAAGCGGCTTCAAGAATAGCAGCTGCATCCGATCAAGTCCGTTCTGAACTTGAAGAAAATCCTACATTCAGTGATCCGGGATTCGGCTCAAACGATTTAGACTTTGCTCCAAATGAACCTGATTTTGGTGCGATTCCAGAAAAAGAAGGTTTTAATGAACCTGAATTTGAGGCACCTTTTGAAATGAATGATCCATTTTCCGGCTTCGGTGCTTCGAACTTCCCAGATGAGGTTCAATTCTCCGAAAATTCAGAGAATGATGAAAAATTCAATTCTTATCCGGTAGAGCGGGCCCTTAATAATGCAAGTCAGTTCCTTCCGAATATTGTGAAGATGATTGAAGATGAAAGTGTAGCTGCAAAATATAAAACTGAAATTGGTCTTTTCAGTAAGCTTCGTTCTTTAAGTGATTTCCTTCCGCCTGATAAAAAAGAAGAATTCCTTTCAAGTAAGACTCGTATGCTTATGGATTATGTAATCGGGAAGATGAGCGGGAAGCCTGGTCTTGTAAAAACTGTGGAGAATCTTTTGAAGTCAGGAATCCTTGAAACAGATGTTGAATATTCGCAGATTGAAAGTGAAGCTGCAAAACTTACTGGCAAAGATCTTGCCAAAAAAGTTATTATGGATTTAAGAAAACTTACTCACGACCTTCCCGATCAGAACCTTGCAAAGGCTCTGCAGGAAAGTGCTGATGATGTTCTTAAAAAATTTTAGATAAAAATAATTCTTGAGTTGCTCAGAACTTCGTTCCCGTTTTCTGTAATGAGAACGTCGTTCTCCCAGCGGACACCGCCAAGAGCTTCGTCATAAAGTCCCGGTTCGCAGGTAAGGATCATACCAGGCTGGAACAGAAGTTTTTCGTCGTTCTTTGAGCTGACTCTAGGATATTCATGAATCTCAAGTCCAATGCCGTGCCCAAGTGTGTGCGGCATTTTTCTTTTTGCGGCAGCAAAAATCTTTTCAGCTTTGTCACAGGCTGCTTTAATTGAAGCTCCAGGTTTATAAAGTTTCAGACATTCGTTATAAGCTTTTTCAACCAGTTCAACCTGTTTTTTCTGTTCAGCAGAAAGTTTTCCTTTGCATACTGTCAGAGTTGTGTCGCTTGTGTAGCCGTTGTAAACAACGCCGAAGTCCAGAATGGAAAGTCCTTCTCCCGGCCAGGCTGCGTCTGTGTAGCCGGGGAAAGCGTGGATTGCAAAACTTCTTGAAGGACCTGCGGCCAGTGTGTCAAAGCCTGCTCGCTCACACCCGCCAATGCGCAGTTCTTTTTCGATGAGAAGAGCTACGTCCATTTCGGTTTTGATTTTTCCGCTTTTAATCTGCTTTTCAATTTTGTCGATTATTTTGTCGCCAACGCGGCATGCTTCTCGTGTACATTCAATTTCATATTCATCTTTTACCATGCGGCATTCTGTTACGAACTGATGAACTCCGTTTTCGCGGCAGAGACAGTCACTGTCGTTTAAGGCATCTACAAATTTTAAAAACTGTGGATATGTAAGATATGGTGGAAGATCAATTTTCTGATTTTTTGCATGAGTGTTGTTTTTCAGTACATTTTTTACAGCTTCAAGTGAAGAGTTCTTGTATTTTGTAAAGGGAATCATTCTGTCAGAAACAGAAATTTTTCTTGAAAGAATTTCATCCCATGGAACAAGTACATCGTATCCGTCAGAAAAAACAATAAGGACTGCATCACTTGGATGACCTGTCAGGTAACGGAGAGAAGGTTCTCTGTGTTCTTCGTTATCGATAAATACGGCACATCCTATATCGTTTTGTGTAAGCCAGTCAGCAACGCGGTTAACACGTGCACGGTAAATGGCTTTCATTTCATCTTGTGTGTATGTTTTCATAAATTACCTCTTGATTTTCTTTATTAATGCTTTTGTTGATTTGTCACCAGTAATAATCAGAAGTCCGACTCCGATTATACCGAAAATAATTGCTGTAATTGCAACAGGAAGTCCGTAACTGATGATGCGGGAATGTCCTGCAAAGGCGCTTAAAAGGACAGGGCGCAGGAAGTAAACTGGAAGTGATGCAATTATTGAGAAAAGAATGATTTTTATGATGTAAAGTCCCATGCTTTTCAGAAGTCCCTTAACATCAAAGCTTTCCATTTTTTTCATGAATAAGATCAGAAATATTGTATTTCCAAGACTTGCAACTGAAAGTGCAAGAGCGATTCCTTGTCCTTTCATTGGAATAGAAAGTGCCAGTGCAAAAATAATGTTTATTACAAAGCTGATAATTCCTGCAGTTGTGGGAAGCTTTGTGTTTTGCTGTGCATAGAAAGCTGGAGCAATAATTCTGTTCATTGCTATAAATAAAAGACCTGCAATGTGCCAGCGGAAAACTCCAAGAGTCATGGAAACAGATTCATCGTTAAAGTTTTTGTTTTTGTAAAGCAGTGCGATTAAATCTTCACCAGTGACAAGAGAATAGAATATAACTGGAATAGAAATCATTGTGATGATTTTCAGGGCCTGAATCAGCATCGAGTTAAAATTGTCCCAGTCTTTTTTCTGGGCAAAAGTTGAAAGGTCCGGAAGAATTACCGTTCCAATGGAAACTGCAAAAATCCCAAGAATCAATTCCTGAAGGCGGAGAGAATATTGAAGACTTGAAGTAACTCCTGTACCAAGTCTGTTTGCGACTGCAGTGGAAACTACATCGTTCAGCTGATATGCAGCCATTCCGATGATTGTAGGTCCTATAAGTGCCAGAACCTTTTTTGTTCCCGGATTTGAAAAAGTTTTCTTTAGTGATGTGAAGGAAAGTTTCCAGCCGGTTTTCAAAACAAATGGAAGCTGGAAAGCGGCCTGTACGAAACCACCAATTATTACACCTAAAGACATGGCACGTGCAGGATTTTCCATGTGAGGTGAAAGAACATAAGTTGAAACAATGATGATGCCGTTCAAAAGAATCGGGGTGAAGCCGCTTGGAGCAAAAATTTTACATCCGTTCAGAATTCCCTGAAAAAGTGCAGCTATGGAAATGAAGCACAAATAAGGCCACATAATTCTGGTGAGAATTGTGATTTCATTTGTTTTTGCATGCCATTCATTCATTGCAACAGAAAACTCTTCCGAAGTCAGTTCAATTTGAGGCCGGCCGGTAAGATTTGCAATAAAAGCCGAAAAAGAACTGCCTGGTTTGTTGCAGAAAATCTGAGACAGATATGGTGCAATTAAAAATCCCATAATAACAACAATTACTGTACAGAATGTTACAAGGGTAAATGTGGCATTCAAGAAGTCCTGAGTTGCCTTTTTGTTTTCATCAGAATCACCTTCTGAAAGGTATTTTTTGAATGTTGGAATGAAAGCAACTGAAACACTGTTTTCTGCGAAAAGGCGGCGTAAAAGGTTCGGAATCATAAAAGCAGTGGTAAATGCGTCGGCATGCATGGATGTGCCCAGAAATGCTGCTTTTGTCATTTCGCGAATAAGTCCCATTATGCGGGATCCAAAAGTCAAAACGGAAAGAGAAATTCCCGATTTTAACAGGCGTTTATTATTTTGTGATTTATTTTCCTGAGGATTTTCAGACATATATTCAGTATATATAAGGAGATAGTTTTAGACAATTTCAATTTTCCACTATATAATAG
>JAHBAD010000165.1 GCA_018385395.1 Treponema sp. | reverse complement strand
CTTATATTGCTACAGGAATTCTTGCAATGTATGCGTTCCATTTCTTTATCAATATCGGCATGCTTATGGGTATAATGCCCATTACAGGTATTCCACTTTTGTTTCTTTCGTATGGTGGCTCTTCCTTACTGACGGCAATGATTTGTGCGGGTATACTTATGAATATAAGCTATCATAAAATGGAGTTGCATTGATTTTATGGAAAAATTATTTTTTACCGGATTTTTTTTTTGTTTATCTTGTGTTTTTCTTTTTTCTGAACAACCAGTCAAAACCAATCAGGAAGAAATAGATTTTTTCAATATTTATAATCTGACAATGTTCCGCTCTCAAGAAAAACTTACCATTATGCATAAAAAAGGAAATATTCCAAAACTTGGGAAAGAAACTATTAAAGGGGATTTAAGCGGAACTCTCATGTATCATGCTAAAATCAAAGGTTTTGGCGGCGACGTAAAAATGATCTATAAAAATTATTCAGATTACGGAAACATTATCATTAACGGAGAAACAAATACAACTGCAAAAATGAATATGCGGGGCCATATGTATGGAACTGCAAAAGTTACAGACAGAAAGGGAAATCTTTTAGCAACAATCAAATATGACGAACTTCAAATTATCCACGGTGTTGATGGGGGAGGAGGATACTGGGTACAGCTTGCCGGAAAAGAACCAGAATTTGTAGGATGGAATGAAATAGACCGCCCTGACCGTGAAGAAGAAATAATTGAAGGCGAAGACGATTCCGAATAAAACGAAATTTTTACCTTCAATTGTTAAAGTATTTTGAACTTTTCAATATTACAATAAAACCAGTTGGAGGTTAATTTTTATGATTTTTTACGTAGATGCAAATGCAAAACGTTCGGGTCAAGGAACAAAAGAAAATCCTTTTAAAAGAATTAATGATGCTGCTCAGGTTGCAAAACCAGGTGATGAAGTAATAGTTGCTCCTGGCGTTTACCGTGAATATGTTAATCCAAAAAATGGCGGTACTGAAAATGCCCGCATTACATATCGTTCAGAAAAACCTCTTGGGGCTGTAATTTCAGGTGCTGAATCAATAAAAAACTGGGTTCCATTTGAAGGCTCAAAAAATGTTTGGGTCACACGTATTTCCAACGGAATATTTGGAAATTATAATCCTTATACAACACTTGTTTCAGGCGACTGGTTTATTGCTTTTTATGTTGCTCATACAGGTGACGTATTCCTTAATGATAAATCACTTTACGAAGTAACTTCTCTTGATGGAGTTTTAAATCCTGTCGTTTATGAAAAATCCTGGGATCCTGATTTTACTTTGTATACATGGTATGCGGAACAGGATGAACTTACTGATGAAACAGTTATCTATGCAAATTTCCAGGGAAAAGATCCTAACAAAGAAAATGTTGAAATCACAGTACGTGAAAACTGTTTTTATCCAAGTGAAGAAGGAAAAGGATTCATTACACTTTCAGGTTTCAATGTAACAAAAGCGGCAACTCAGTGGGCTCCACCAACAGCTTACCAGGAAGGTATGATTGGACCACACTGGTCTAAAGGATGGATTATTGAAGACTGTGAAGTAAGTCATTCAAAATGTTCAGGAATCTCTCTTGGAAAATACAAGCAGCCAAATAACGACAACAAATGGCTTAAGTGGAAATACAAGGACGGAACTCAGACTGAACGTGACAATATATGTCAGGCCGTAGTAGAAGGATGGACAAAAGAAAATATCGGTTCACATATTGTGCGCCGCTGTAACATTCATGATTGTGGTCAGACTGGAATTGTAGGTCACCTTGGCGGAGTTTTCAGTATTATCGAAGACAACCATATCCATCACATCAACAATAAACAGAATCTTGCAGGTGCTGAAATCGGCGGAATAAAAATGCACGCCGCAATTGACGTAATTATCCGCCGCAATCATTTCCATAACTGTACACGGGGTCTCTGGCTTGACTGGCAGGCTCAGGGAACTCGCGTTACACAGAACCTGTTCCATGACAACTGTCTTCCTTTTGATCATGTAGCAAATATGAAAAATATGGATGCCCTTGGGGAAGATATTTTTATTGAAATTTCTCACGGACCAACTCTTGTAGACAACAACGTTCTTCTTTCTGACCATGCCCTTAAACTTCCAACTCAAGGCGTAGCACTTGTTCATAATTTTATTGCAGGTTCCCTTACAGCAGTTGGACGCGGTGTTAATAACGGTGCAAAAACTATGCAGTCACCACGCTATACTCCTTATCACTATCACCATAGAACAGAAATTGCAGGTTTCATGACAGTTCTTCACGGTGACTGTCGTTTCTACAATAACATTTTCCTCCAGAAGGATATCCGTCCTGGTATGCAGGAAATCCATGATGGAAACAGAACTCAGGAATGGACTGACGGAAATATTATTGCTGGTACTTACACATTCGATTTCTGTCCGACCCAGGAAGAATGGGAAAAAGAATTTGAAGGCTACTGCGGAATGGGTTCAGCTCCAAGCGACCGCTACTATATGCCTCTTCCAGTTTGGGCAGGCGGTAACGTTTATTTCAACGGCGCTGTTCCAATGAAAAAAGAAAAGGATGCCATTAAGATTGATGGAAAAGCAACCTTTACACTTTCAGAAAAAGACGGTAAATATTCTTTTAAGACAAATGTATATGATCTTCTTCCAAAATCATCAGCTGCCACAATCTGTACAGATACACTTGGCATGGCATTTGAACCTGAAATGAAATATGAAAATCCTGACGGTTCACCAATTATTTTCAATGTAGACTTCTTTGATAATCCACGGGGAGTTAATCCTGTTCAGGGACCATTTGAAAGCTATAACGGAAAAATTGATTTTTAATTTTTTTTGAAAGACAAGGATTTTTTAACTAAGCTCGTAAAAACGGCATTACCAATTAGGCTCCAGAATCTGATGCTGACACTGGTTGCCGTTTCCGATTCCCTTTTGGGGCGTTGGCTTTACTTCGTACACAGCATTTATGGTACACCTTGGAACTGATGCTGCAGCTGCAAATTCAAAAAGATTTAACCCGCTAGTTTTTTATATTTTAGTTTACATCCTTTGGAACTAGATATATACTGTTGATAGTTTGACTATCACACACAAATATCATTTTTTAAAAGGAGTAAACTTTATGAAAAAATCAAAACTTCTGGCAATTATTTCCGCAGCCCTTATGATTATCCCGGTTTTTGCTAAGGATGTAAAAACTTCATTTTCCCTTACTACAGATTTTGCATATAAACCTGCAACAGCATTTGTATCAGGTCCAACTCATTTTGCACCTGTAACCGGAGTATATGGTGGAGTAGAAGGCCGTATTGTTCCGGATTTCTGCATTTCGCTTCCAACACCACTTGGTGAAAGCTGGCTTGTTAAAAATGCTTCTGTAGATTTTGATTTCAAAATCGAAATTACACCTGTAACAATTAAACCTGCTTATGTAATTACTTTTACTCCGCTTCCATTTTTAGTTTTCTCAAGTGGAATTGAATTTGGAACAGGATGGAATCTTTTTGGCCTTCAGGGGATGGCATTATATAATCCAGAAACATGGACATATTCTGATTTAAAAGCATATTTTTATAAAACCTATGCACAGGGTGTTTTCCAGTTTGACCTGGGAGCAGTTATTCCTGGAGACTGGACTCATGTTCTTATGATGTATACATACCAGGTATATTATCAGTCAATAACAAAAGCTCCAAATGGAGACATCTGGATGTGGCAATGCAGCGGAAACAAAGTAAATGGTTCATCAAATTACCAGAGTCTTATACTTGCATACGGACTTCCAAATGATGTAATCAAGAGAGTTGGGGTAATGTGTGAACTTGAGGGATTATATTCATCAAATTCTTACAAGTCAGATTATTCAAATTTTAATGGTTCTTTTAAAAATATCAGTATTAGTCCTTTAGCTCAGTTCCAGTTCGGCGAGAAAGATTCTCTTAACGCGGCAATTGGAATCTCAAGCCGCAGAAGTTTCAAAGAAGAACACACAGATGGCAATATTGAACCAAAGCTTACATTCCAGGGCCGTGAATGGTATCTTTACCGTGCCGCATTAAGTTACAAACATAGTTTTTAAAAAAATTGTAAAATAGGATTATTTACATTGCAGAGAAATAGCCCACGTGATAAAATAGTAAGGATGTGATATTTAGACTATCAATAGTGCAGTTTTTATCACAGACACACATACATACGGAGTTCTTTATCATGTGGCGTTATATTTACCGACGCATTCTTTTAGCACTGGCTACAATTTTTATTGTAGCCACTTTTACTTTCTTCTTAATGAACCTGGTTCCCGGCGGACCATTCATGTCAGAAAAAGCTGTTAGTCCGGCAGCAAGAGCGGCTCTTGAAGCAAAATACGGCATGGATAAACCTTTGTTCCAGCAGTATCTCACCTATATGGGAGGTGCTCTTCACGGGGATTTCGGCGAATCATTAAAACAGCGCGGCCGAACAGTTTCTTCCATTATTTTTTCAAAATTTCCTGTCAGTGCAAGAATCGGTATAATTTCCGCAACCTGGGCAATCATTTTTGGAGTTGTCCTTGGTTGTCTTGCCGCAACAAAACGAGGTAAATTTCTTGATCATTTCATTTCTGTATTTGCAACATTGGGTATTGCCGTTCCAAGTTTTGTTATATGTACGCTTTTACTTTATTTCTTTGGAGCCAAATGGAAACTGCTTCCAACTCACGGAATTACATCATGGAAAAATTACATCATGCCCGTAATTGCACTTTCCTTTTATCCTACAGCTTACATCATGCGCATAATGCGTAGTTCCATGCTGGACGTAATGGGACAGGATTACATGAGAACAGCACGGGCAAAAGGTGTTAAACCTGTTATCATTCTTTTTAAGCATGCTCTCAGAAATGCAATTCTTCCAGTTGTAACATACGCAGGTCCAATGATTGCTTATACACTTGTTGGTTCTTTTGTTGTAGAAAAAATTTTCACAATCCCAGGTCTTGGCGGGGAATTCATCAGTTCAATTATGAACCGTGATTATACTGTTATCATGGGAACAACAATCTTCCTTGCAACCCTTATGATTGTAATAAACGTAATCGTTGATATTGTTTACAAACTCATTGACCCGAGAATCACACTCAAATAAGGAAGAATTATTTTGGAAAACACAGAATTAAACGAACAGATTACATATACCGCTGCCGATTTTGAAATGGCAGGTGAAGATGAAAAACAAAGCCGTGTCATTATGCGCGAAAGCGTCGGCTTCTGGAAAGACGGATTCCGCCGTTTCAGAAAAAACAAGGTGGCCGTAACAAGCTTCTTTGTTGTTGTTTTCATCATTCTTATTTCATTCTTTGTACCACTTTTTTATCCCTATGATTATCACACACAGTACAAAGGTTCAGAAAATTTAAAGCCATTTACATATTCAAAAGTTGAAATGGAAAAGAAAGCCCAGGGAGAAAAAGTTTTTCCTCATCTTCTTGGTACAGATAAACTTGGCCGAGACTACGCAATCCGCATTATGATGGGAAGCCGTATTTCTCTTATTGTCGGACTTGTTGCAACTTTAATCATTCTGATTATCGGAACTATCCTTGGATCCATTTCTGCCTTCTTTGGAGGATGGGTGGACCTTGTTATCATGCGAATAGTTGATATCATTTATTCCGTCCCTGATGTCCTTCTTATAGTCCTTTTAAGCTTTGGTCTTAAAGCACCATTAAAAAATCTTTCACTGGTTTCAGGTTTCCACTGGATGGAAAAAGTTGGTCCAAACTTAATTTCAATTTTCATTGTATTCGCACTTTTGTACTGGGGCGGTATGGCACGAATGGTACGTTCTCAGATTCTCCTTTTGAAAAATTCAGAATACATTACAGCAAGCCGTGCACTTGGACAGACAAACAAAAAACTTATTACAAAGCATCTTCTTCCAAACTGTATCGGAACACTTATCGTTACAACAACTCTTCAGATTCCTTCAAGTATTTTTACAGAAAGTTTCTTAAGCTTCCTTGGTCTTGGAGTTGCAGTTCCAATGCCGTCTCTTGGATCCCTGGCATCAGAAGCAATCAACGGTATGATTTCGTATCCTTACCGTCTTTTTGCTCCAGCAATTCTCATCAGTTTAATCATCCTGAGTTTCAACCTTCTTGGTGACGGGCTCCGCGATGCCTTTGACCCTAAACTGAAAAAATAAAAGGAGAGCGAAATGGAAAACAAAAAAAATCTTGTTGAAATTGAACATGAAAAACTTTCCTTTTTTACACCGGCTGGTGAAGTAAAGGCTTTAAACGATGTAAGCTTTACTCTTAAAGAAGGTGAAGTACTTGGAATTGTAGGGGAGTCAGGTTCAGGAAAATCTGTAACTGCTTACAGCATTATGGGCCTTACTGCAGACCCTGGAAAACTGATTGGCGGAACAATAAAATTCAACGGACATGACATCCATCTAATGAAAGAAAAGGAAATGGCAAAAATCCGTGGAAATGAAGTTGCCCTTATTTTCCAGGATCCTATGACAAGCCTGAATCCTGTTTACACAATACAGAATCAGATTTGCGAAGTAATAAACCTCCATACAAGCCTGGATAAAAAACAGGCTGTTGCCAGAGCAGAAGAACTTCTTACACTGGTAGGAATTACAGATGTAAAAAAACGCCTTAAGCAGTATCCCCATGAACTTTCAGGCGGTATGAGACAGAGAATCATGATTGCAATGGCTCTTGCCTGCGAACCAAAACTTCTTATTGCCGACGAACCGACAACAGCTCTGGACGTTACAATTCAGGCTCAGATTCTTGACCTGATGATTGAGCTTAAGAAAAAACTTGGCATGGCAATCATCATGATTACTCATGACCTTGGAATAGTTGCCTCAATGTGTGACAGAATTGCAGTAATGTATGCTGGTTCTATCATTGAATACGGTTCAACAGATGATATTTTCTATGACCCGAAACATGAATACACAAAAGGACTTTTAAAAAGTATTCCAAAAATTGTTGATGAAAAAAGTCAGGAAGAAAGACTTGTTCCAATTGAAGGAAATCCGGTTGACCTTTTAAATATGCCGGAAGGGTGTCCTTTCGCTTCCCGCTGTAATAACTGTATGAAAATCTGTCTTAAAAAACAGCCTCCTGTACGTTATTTCGGCGATCACTACGCAAGATGTTTTATGAATGAAAAAGAACTGTTCGAATCTGAAGCTTCAAAAGGAGGAAATAACTAATGTCTGAAAAACTTATTGAAATTGAACATTTAAAACAGTATTTCCCCGCCGGTGGTTTTGGAAAAAATAAAAGATTTGTTAAAGCTGTTGATGATGTTTCTTTTTACATTAACAAAGGAGAAACTCTTGGTCTTGTTGGTGAATCCGGTTGTGGAAAAACAACAACAGGCCGTTCCATTCTGCGTCTTGTAGAACCTACTGATGGAAAAATCATTTTTAACGGTGAAACACTTTTCGATAAAGTAAACAATGTAAAAGTTAATATGCTTCCTTACCGCCGTAAAATGCAGATTGTTTTCCAGGATCCTTACGCATCGCTGGATCCTCGTATGACAGTTGGTGAAATAATCGGCGAAGCAATCGATATTCATAATCTTGCAGAAAATAAAGAAGACCGTCATAACAAAATTATTGAGCTTTTAAAAACTGTCGGACTGAACTCAGAACATGCTAACCGTTACCCTCATGAATTTTCTGGAGGACAGCGTCAGCGTGTCGGTATTGCAAGAGCCCTGGCAGTGGACCCGAAATTCATTGTTTGTGATGAACCAGTTTCGGCTCTGGATGTTTCCATTCAGGCCCAGGTTGTAAACATGTTTCAGGATCTTCAGAAAGAAAGGGGACTGACATATCTTTTTATTGCCCATGACCTTTCTGTTGTTAAACATATTTCAGACAGAATCGGGGTTATGTATCTTGGAAACCTTGTTGAAATCGGGACTTCCGATGAAATCATTTTCCATAATGCTCATCCATATACCCAGAGTCTCATTTCAGCAATTCCTGTGGCCGACCCTGTAACAGCAAGAAAATCCCAGAGAATCATTCTTCAGGGAGATGTTCCAAGTCCTCTGAATCCGCCAAGCGGATGTCCTTTCAGAACACGTTGTCCACGTGCAACTGAAAAATGTGCCAGGGAAAAACCTATACTTCGTGAAATCAGCCCGGGGCACCTGGCCGCATGTCACCTGATTTAATTTGTTTTTAATATCATATTGGAGGAAAATATGAAAAAACTTACATTTGCAGTAGCAGCACTTGCTGCCCTTGCTCTTTTCGTTGGATGTTCAGGAAAAGAAAAGAAAGCTGAAACTGGTAAAAACCTTTCAGTTGAAATCGGACCAAACCCTGAAACAATTGACCCGGCACTTAACAGTGCAGTTGATGGCGGAAACATGCTTCTCCACAACTTTGAATGTCTTCTTATAGTAGACAAAAATGGAAAAACACAGCCTGGCCAGGCAGAAAGTTATGAACTTTCAGAAGATGGTTCAGTATGGACATTCCACCTGCGTCCAAACCTTAAATGGTCAGACGGATCAAAACTTGATGCAAACGACTTTGTTTACTCATGGAAACGTGTTTGTGACCCTGTTGTAGCAGCTCCTTATGCAGAAACTGTTCTTGGAATGGTAAAAGGCTATGACGAAGCAGTTGCAGGAAACGTAGACGCACTTGCAGTTTCAGCACCTGATGCAAACACATTCGTAGTTGAACTGGCAAAGCCATGTCCTTACTTCGCTTCACTTGCTGCATTCGCAACACTTAGCCCTGTTCAGAAAGCAACAATCGAAAAGAACGGGGACTCATGGGCAACAAAAGCTGACACATATGTTTCAAACGGTCCATTCTATGTTACAGACTGGGTTCCAAACTCACACATCAAAATGTCAAAGAACCCTTACTACTGGAACAAAGACGTAATCAAACTTGACTCAATCACATTCGTTCTTATGGAAGATGCAAACGCTGCTTACAGTGCATTCTCTAACGGTGACGTTCTCCTTATTAAAGATGTTCCAACAGAAGAAATCCCAGCTCTCCGCGGAAAAGAAGAATTCAACATTGATACAATCCTTGGAACTTACTACCTGTCACTGAACACAACTCTTGATGTATTCAAGAATGCAAAAGTTCGCCAGGCTTTGAGTGTTGCAATCGACAGAAAATATGTTGCAGATGTTCTTATGCAGGGCTCTTATACTCCGGCTGTAAACTTCATTGGTGAAGGCTGGGTTGATGCTGACGGTACTTCTTTCAAAGCAAATGCAAACGGAGGAAAACCATACCTTTCAGAATCAGCTGATATCGAAAAAGCAAAAGCACTTCTTGCAGAAGCTGGATACCCGGAAGGAAAAGGACTTCCAACAATTTCATACTCTACAAACGATGCAATGTACCACAAAGTTGTAGGTGAATACCTGCAGCAGTGCTGGGGAGAAATCGGTGTAAAAGTTGAAGTTGATATTATGGAATGGGCAAGCTTTACACCAGCACGCCGTTCAGGAAACTACATGACAGCACGTAACGGTTGGGTAGGAGATTACTCAGATCCTTCAAACATACTGGAACTTCTGGTTTCAACAAACGGAAACAACGACGGAAAATACAACAATCCTGAATACGACAAAGCAATGGAAGATAGCCTTACTTATGATACACAGGCACGTAAAGAGGCTCTTCATAAAGCAGAAGACATTCTTATGGCTGATACAGCATGTATTCCTCTTGCTTACTACAACGATGTTTGGCTCCAGTCACCTAAACTTAAAGGTTCATGGCATTCACCATACGGATACTGGTACCTTATGTATGCTGATATAGAATAAATCCCGCCTATTTTGTT
>JAHBAD010000071.1 GCA_018385395.1 Treponema sp. | reverse complement strand
GAACCTGGAAGACAGAATGCCTGAAGTCCTTTACCAATGTTAGCAGCAGCTGTAGAACCAGTTTTGTCACCAGTTTTTTCAGCTTCTTTAATAGCAATTGCAGAACCTAATACATAAGCCCATTTTGCATCTTCAAAACAAATCTGCTGTGTTGACTGACAGATTTCATATGGATCAAAACCGCGGTCCTGACAAAGCTTGCGAGCTGCGTTTAATCCTTCTTCGCCTTCTGCGAAACCGTATTCTTTAAGTGCTTTATTAACCTGTGGGATACGTCCAGCGTAATCTTCAAATAATGCCATATCTATATTCCTCCAAGTCCTATTCTTTACGTGGGTCGATAAGTTTTACCATACCCTGATCTTCTGTTACACGACCATAGTGTGTGCGTGCACCTTCGATAGCTTCGTTAGCTGGTTTTCCAGCTTTAAGAGCATCCATAAGTTTTCCGAAGTTGATACAGTTGTAACCGATGATCTGTCCGTCTTTATCAACAGCACATGTTTCAACGTATCCTTCTGTCATTTCCAGGTAGCGAGGACCAGTTTTGCGTGTAGCAAACATTGTTCCTACCTGTGAGCGGAGGTTCTTTCCAAGGTCTTCCAGAGAAGCACCAACTTTAAGACCGCCTTCTGAGTAAGCTGACTGTGTACGACCGTAAACAATCTGCATAAAGAGTTCGCGCATAGCTGTGTTGATAGCGTCACAAACAAGGTCAGTGTTAAGAGCTTCAAGAAGAGTTTTTCCGATAAGGATTTCTGAAGCCATAGCAGCTGAGTGTGTCATACCTGAACAACCAATTGTTTCAACGAGAGCTTCTTCGATGATACCGTCTTTAACGTTCAAAGAAAGTTTACATGCTCCCTGCTGTGGTGCACACCAACCGATACCGTGTGTGAAACCAGAAACATCTTCAATCTTTTTAACCTGAACCCATTTTCCTTCCTCAGGAATTGGGGCTGGTCCATGATATGCGCCTTTTGCTAAAGGACACATATGTTCTACTTCTGCTGTGTAGATCATTTTATGCTCCTATAAAATTAATTTAAATTTTATTTGGCGATATTTTACCATTATAGAAAGGGAGTTTCAATTAGTTGTGTAAGGCCGGTGGGGAATTGAGAATTGAGAATTGAGAATGGACAATTGAGAATTGAGAATGGACAATTGAGAATTAAGAATGGACAATGGAGAATTGAAAAAAAGGGACTGTCATGGAATGAAGTTCATGGTGTCATTCCGGGACAACCCCCATTTATATTATGCATTGTGAATTATGAATTATGCATTAACTAAAAATCAGCAAGTTTTGGAGCGCGTCGCAAAAATGCCGTCCATGGCATTTTTGCTTAGCCAGTTTTGCATAACGCAAAACTGGGAACATGGAATAATCGCGGTATAACCACGCCATCCATGGCGTCAATTAGAAATCAGCAAGTTTTGGAGCGCGTGGGTAAGGGATTACATCACGGATGTTTTCCATACCTGTTACGTAACGGATAAGGCGTTCAAAGCCCATGCCGAAACCTGAGTGTGGAACGGTACCGAACTTGCGGAGCTTCAGGTACCAGTCGTAAACGCTTTCGTCCATGCCGCGGGCTTTGATTTCAGCAATAAGCTTGTCGTAATCGGCTTCGCGTTCTGAACCGCCGTTAAGTTCACCGATTCCAGGAACCAGAACGTCGCATGCGCGAACTGTTTTTCCATCAGGATTCTGCTTCATATAGAAAGACTTGATCTCTTTTGGATAGTCGTAAACCATAACAGGACATTTGAAGATCTGTTCTGTAAGGTAACGTTCGTGTTCTGTTGCAATGTCGCAGCCCCAGTATGGGGTGAATTCGAACTTAGCACCGTTCTTTGCTGCTTCTTCAAGCTTTGCAATTGCATCTGTATAAGAAATGCGAACGAACTTTGAGTTTACAACGCTTTCCAGCTGAGCAATAAGGCCAGGCTGAATGCGTTTGTCAAAGAATTCCAGGTCTTCGCGGCATTTTGTAAGTGCCCAGTTCAGAAGATATTTTACAAAGTCTTCCT
The DNA here is from genome assembly GCA_018385395.1 of Treponema sp. GTDB lineage: Bacteria > Spirochaetota > Spirochaetia > Treponematales > Treponemataceae > Treponema_D. Next base: position 2,581 of record JAHBAD010000071.1, on the reverse strand, counting down.
GCAGGTCCATGTCGTCGTCCAGGTCGTAGAAAGCCATTTCAGGTTCAATCATCCAGAATTCTGCCAGGTGACGAGGTGTGTTTGAATTTTCGGCACGGAATGTAGGTCCGAAAGTGTAAACACGGCTCAGGGCTGTTGCCAGAGTTTCTGCTTCCAGCTGACCTGAAACTGTAAGGTTTGCTTTCTTTCCGAAAAAGTCTTTAGAGTAATCAACCAGCTTGTAAGCGTCTTCCGGTTTCATACCTTTTGCTCCGGCTTTAACACCCATTTCTGCAATCTTTTCCATAGAGAGTGTTGTTACCTGGAACATTTCTCCGGCGCCTTCACAGTCTGAACAGGTGATTTCAGGAGCGTTGATGTAGCAGAATCCTCTTTCCTGGAAGAATGAGTGAACTGCAAAAGCCATCTGGTTACGAACACGGAAAACTGCACCGAAAGTGTTTGTACGTCCGCGAAGATATGCATTTTCGCGAAGGTATTCCATGCTCATCTTGTTTTTCTGAAGAGGATATTCGTCAGGGTTACATTCACCAAGGCAAACAAGGTCTTCAAGAGTAACTTCAACAGCCTGTCCTGAAGCAGGAGAAGGAATAAGAACCCCTTCTGCTTTTACAGAAGCACCTGTGTTCAGTTTTTTAAGTTCAGCTTCGATATTATTTACATTTGCATTATTAGAAGGAGCGTTGCGGTCAAATGTGAGCTGAATGTTTGCAAAACAGCTTCCGTCATTTACCTGAATGAAAACGAGGCCTTTTGAGTCTCTGACTGTGCGAACCCATCCGCATACTGTTACTTTGCGGCCGTCTGGGTCAGAAGTAAGTAAATCTTTAATTAATACTGGTACCATAGTACCCTCCTGTAAATGTAAATAATGCCAATTATTATATAGAAAAGAAGAGGGATTTGGAATATGCAGGACGCCCTACGGTAGCGGAACAATGCAGAACGTACACCAGCGGAAGCGATGCTGAAAGCGTTTTTGACGTAAATGTTTTAATATTTGACTGCAAACAGATTTTTCTGATTATTCCATATCATCATGTTATATGAAAAATAATTTACACAAATCTGAAAAAATTATAATGTTTTTTGGAAAGGTTGTGAAATAATAATATAATGATGAAACAGAGATTTATTTTTGCATTTATGATTTTTGGTCTTTCGGTAATTTTTGGAGGCTGTGGAATGGATAGTTCTGAAAAAAATGAACTGGAAAAAAACGCTTCGGCACCGGCATTTGTGCCCGACAGTTATAATCTTGCAGATTATGAAGAAGTTTTCTTTGACGATTTTGACGGCGAAGAACTTGATACTTCAAAATGGTCACGTTGTCCTGAATGGCAGCGTCAGGATCACGGCGGATACTGGAAAAATGACTGTTCTTATGTAAAAGACGGAAATCTTGTTCTTGAAGCACGCCGTGGAACCGAACATCTTGAAAGCGGAGCAATCCGTTCCCGCGGAAAATTTATGCAGGCTGGAGGAGCTTATCAGATTCGTTTTAAGTGCGAAAAGAAAAGCGGACTCTGGTCAGCATTCTGGCTTATGTATGGCGGAAAACCTGATACAGACGGAACTGCTGAAAAAGACGGTGAAATTGATATTTTTGAAACAATCTGTAATGACCACGGAATGCAGTACCTGAATAGTGCCACTCACTGGGACGGTTATGGCGCAGAACACAAAAGTAAAGGATTTCGTTATCCCATTAAAGATGATTTTTATGATAAATGGCATACAGTAACTTTCTACTGGGGAAATGAATATTATATGGCTTTCCTGGATGATTCCGAAACTCCTTACTGGAAAGGAAAAGTTTCTGAATACGGCGGACCTGCTTTGACACCTCATTATATAAAAATTACTTCTGAATTCGGAAAGTGGGGCGGTCCGGTAACAGATACAGTTCTTCCTTCTTACTTTCTTGTAGACTGGGTAAAAGCTTATAAGCGCAAGTAGTTGATTTTCTTATGATAATATTATAGAGTAATCCAACTGACGGGGAATTAGCTCAGTTGGCTAGAGCACCGGCTTTGCAAGCCGGGTGTCAGGGGTTCAAATCCCCTATTCTCCACTAAATCCTGAAACTTCGGTTTCAGGATTTTTTTTTGCGGTGTGTTTGTTACTTATTGTTGCCCGCCTTTCGGCAAAGTTTGACAGACTCTGGGTTCCTGCAGAAAGCAGAAATGCACTGGAGCTTCTGGAAAACTTCTCTTTAATTGTAAAACCTTAAAAAAATCTGTATATTTATTGAAGAAAATGTACATTTAAAGTGCGTTAGGGATTGTAGGGGCGCGTAGCGGCCACCGCAGGAGCGAGCGAAGGCGAGCGACGAGGAGGCTGGAGCGACAGCGGAACCCCGAAAAGCCCGGCGTTTTTTGTGGTTGAGCTTGTCGAAACTACAAAAAACGAAACGCCCGTATTATAAAGGAGTTTTGCAAATGGCAGACACAATGCATGCTTTGGAAAAAAATCCAAACTGGAAAGGACGCCGGGGACCAGTTGTTCTGGTTATTATGGACGGTGTTGGTTATGGTAAATATGAAGAAGGGGATGCTGTAAAGGCTTCGAAAATGAAGTA
>JAHBAD010000146.1 GCA_018385395.1 Treponema sp. | reverse complement strand
AAGTTCCAAAAATGTAAAAGCCCAAAAATTCGGAATTCCTATTATAAATGAAGAACAATTTTTAGATTTAATAAAAGCGTCCAATTAAGAAAGACGAGTTTTGACGTTTTTTACGAAGCAAAAATGGAGCTTTCGCGATCAAGTCGAAACTCATAGAGCAAGCTGCGCAGCAGGTTGCGACAATTCCTATTATTAATGAGGAAGAATTTTTAAAATTAATTAAGAATTAATAATTGGTAGTGGACAATTATTGTATAAATAAAAACGGCTGCTTCAGTGAGATATCACTTTGGCAGCTTTTTTCTTACTCAGTAAATATTGTGAATTATGAATTATGCATTACGCATTACCATTTGTTTCCACTTTTTCTACAGTAAATCTTTTTACATCGCGTTTTTCAAAACTTTCTTTAAGAAGTTCTTCACAGTCCAGTTCTGCAAAAATGTGTTCAGCATCTTCAATGCGTCCGCGAAGAACAGGATGTTTCGGACTGAAAAGAACACAGCAGTCTTCGTAAGGAAGAATTGATGTGTCGTAAGTGTCGATAAAATATGCGTCTTTAATGATTTCTTCTTTATCCATACCTACAAGAGGGCGGAGAAGAGGGTAAGCGGCAAAATGTTCTGTAACGCTCATGTTTTCCAGAGTCTGGCTTGCAACTTGACCAAGGCTTTCACCTGTGATGATACATTCAGCGCCCACTCTTTCTGCAACCATGTTTGCAACTTTCATCATGCATACGCGGAGCATAAGAGTGCTCCATGCTTCAGGAGCTTTTTCTTTAATGCGCATCTGAACGTCCGTAAACGGAACAATGTTCAGGTACGTGTTGATTCCGTAATATGAAAGTTTTTCAGCAAGCGTTTCAACTTTTTTCTGTGCTTCTTCCGAAGTGTAAGGATATGAGTGGAAGTAAACGGCTTCAACGCGCATACCCCGGCGCATCATGCGGTAACCGGCCACAGGTGAGTCTAGTCCCCCGGAAAGGAGGAGGAGTCCTCTGTTTGAAGAGCCAACTGGAAGCCCGCGGCAGCCTGTATTTACAGATGAGTAAACATAAGTTTTTTCTCGTACTTCGATATAAATGATAACATCAGGGTTATGAACATCAACTTTCATGATGCTTTCAACAGGACCAGCGACTTCACAGCAAAGCTGGTATGAATTCAGAGGAAACTGTTTCCAGCTGCGGCGTGCATCGATTTTGAAAGTCTTACATCCTCTTTCAGCTGCAATTTTTGCTTCTTCCATAACGGCGTCTTTAATGGATTCAAGAGTTCTTTCGCAGGTTCTTGTTTTTGCCCAGCCAACAATTCCAATCAGGTGGTTCAGACAGAATTCAACGGCTTGGCAGTCGTCTTCATCGTCGGAACATTCAATATACATGCGGCCGGCTCTGAGAATAACTTTTGTTTTTCGGCCTTCGAGATATTTTTTTGTGTTTCGGACAAGAAGCTGTTCGAATTCCTTGATGTTTGTTCCTTTAAGAGTAAGTTCGCCAACTTTTGCAAGATATGTAGCCATTATAAACCTGCCTGAAATAAATAGGATTTAAAAAAATAATGGGGGCCTTTCCACCCCCCGTTGTAAGAAAAATATTTCTGATTACGAAGCCTGAGTTCCGTCTTCCAAAGCTGTTGTTATAAGTTTAGAAGCAACATCGCTGACCTTGTTCTGAACAATGTCTTTTGTTACTTTGAACTGTTTCTTTCCTTTGATGTTTGGTGCTACGAACATAACGTCTGTAAGCATTTTTTCAACAATGGTACGGAGTCCGCGGGCACCAGTTTTCTGGCGGATTGCTTCGCATGCAATTTCGCGGATAGCTTCATCGTCAAATGTAAGTTCTGTATCGTCAATAGCAAATGATGCCTGGAACTGCTTTGTGATTGCATTTTTAGGTTCTGTAAGAACTTTTACAAGATCATCTTCCTGAAGTTCCTTAAGAGAAACTGTAATAGGCATACGACCGATAAGTTCCGGAATGATACCGAATTTTACCAGGTCATCAGGGCTTGTCTGATTCAGAAGAAGCATTTTGTCTTCGGCCGACATAGAACCAACGTTTGAACCGAATCCCATTGAGTGGTCGGCTACACGCTTTTCGATGATTTCATCAAGTCCTACAAAAGCTCCACCAAGAACGAAAAGAATGTTTGTTGTATCAATCTGGAGCATTTCCTGGTTCGGATGTTTTCTTCCGCCCTGTGGTGGAACGCTTGCAACAGTACCTTCAATAATTTTAAGCAGTGCCTGCTGAACACCTTCGCCAGAAACGTCACGTGTAATTGATGTATTTTCGCTTTTGCGTGCAATTTTATCGATTTCATCGATGAAGATGATTCCGTGTTCTGCAGCCTGAATGTTTCCGTCTGCTGCATTGATAAGTTTCAGAAGAACATTTTCAACATCTTCACCAACGTAACCGGCTTCTGTAAGGGTAGTGGCATCGGCAATGGCAAAAGGAACCTGAAGCTTCTGTGCAAGAGTTTTTGCAAGAAGAGTTTTTCCTGAACCTGTTGGGCCGATAAGAAGAACGTTTGATTTTTCGATTTTTACGTCATCATCCTTCTGAATTTTTGGAAGCCGTGAAAGGCGTTTGTAGTGATTATAAACTGCAACAGAAAGAACTTTCTTTGCTTCGTCCTGTCCGATTACATACTGATCAAGATAAGATTTAAATTCCTGTGGAGTTGGAACTTCTGAAAGTTCTACAGGAGCAAAACCTGCTTCCTGCTGTTCCAGAATGCTCTGGCAAACTGCAACACATTTATTACAGATGAAAAGGTTAGGAGAAGGTCCTTCAACAAGAATTCTTGATTTATCTTCACCTTTGCCGCAGAAGCAGCAGAATCTGTCACTAGCAAAACGCTTCATTATATTGTTTCCTTAAAAGTTATTTGGCTCTGCGGACCATAACGTGGTCTACGATGCCATAATTTTTTGCTTCTTCAGCAGTCATGTAGAAGTCGCGTTCCAGATCTTTTGCAACTTTTTCTACCGGCTGTTTTGTATGTTCTGCAAAATAGTCAATTGAAAGCTTTTTAAGTCTGATAATCTCTTTTGCCTGGATGGAAATATCACTTTCCTGTCCTTCAACTCCGCCCCAAGGCTGGTGAATCATAACACGTGAAGAAGGGAGGGCGTAGCGTTTTCCTGCTGTTCCGCCTGCAAGGAGAATAGCTGCCATTGAAGCTGCCTGTCCCATACAGATTGTCTGGATGTCGCATTTTACGTACTGCATTGTATCGTAAATTGCAAGTCCTGCAGTTACACTTCCGCCAGGAGAGTTGATATAAATACTGATGTCTTTGTCAGGATTTTCTGATTCAAGATAAAGAATCTGTGCAACAGCAAGGTCTGCAGTAGCATCATTGATTTCACCGTCAATAAATACGATGCGGTCTTTTAAAAGACGTGAAAAAATATCATATGATCTTTCACCGTTTCCGGTTCTTTCGATTACATAAGGTACAAGTGAATTCATCTGTTCATTCATAAATGTTTCTCCAGTTAATTTCAGTATTTATAATATACTAAAATATGCCCGTGCTGTGTTTACTTTAATTAAAGTATTATTTGAATTATACATAAAAAACGGGCTGTCTGAAAGACAGCCCGTGCAAAAATGTTTCAAAAATTAGCGGGCTTCGAAGAGCTCTTTGAATGACATTTTGTCACCTTTTGTAACTTTTACCTGTTTGTAAAGTTCTTCAAAAAGTTTGTTTTCCTTTACCATGTCAATCAGGTATTCTTTAGAACGTGGATCTTCGTAGTGCTTCTTAACTTCTTCTACAGTCATACCGCCTTCTTCAGCGATTTTTCCGTATTCAGCTTCAACTTCTTCAGGTGTTACGCTGATGTTCTTTTCTTTAAGAAGGTTGTCAACCAGAATGCGGCTCTTGAGCATTTTTTCTGATTCAGCTGCCCACTGTTCCAGCATTCCTTCTTTTGTCTGACCAGAAGCTACAATCATTCTTTCAAGTTCAGCTGGTGTTGTCTGGAACTGCTGAGCCATCATGCCCCAGCGTCCGTCAAGTTCTGCGGCCAGCATAGAAGAAGGGATGTCGAATGCATTCTTTTCAACGAGCTGTTCAAGAAGAGAGTTCTGTTTAATTTCGTTGATTTTACGTTTCATGGCAACTTCCATGTTCTTTGTAAGGTCTTTTTTCAGATCATCAAGTGTCTTGTATTTTTCATTTACGTCCTGAGCCAGTTCGTCATCAATGGCCGGCAGGTCACGGAGTTTAAGAGCTTTTACAGTTACAGACAGTTTTTTTGTTTTTCCTGCAAGTTCATCATTTGTATCATCTTTGTCGTATGATTTTGTGATTTCTTTTGTATCACCTTTTTTCATACCGATAACATCATCATCGATTTTGTAGATATTAGCACCAGAACCGATTGTGAATGTGAAGTCTTCACGTTTTGATCCTGCAACTTCTTTTCCGTCATCACCGATTTCGAAGAAATCAACTGTAACGATATCATCTTTTGCTGCTGCATCTCCGTCTTTCTTGTCTACAACCATAGCGTTGCGTTCCTGAATGTTCTTCAGTTCATCTGCAAGTTCTGCATCACCGATTGTTACCTGTGGTTCTTTTACTGTGATTCCGTCAAAAGAAACCTTTTCTACAGTTGGGAATACATCGAATGTTACAACGTAAGTAAGATCCTTTGTAAGATCCAATTCAGGAAGTTTGTCCATCTGTGGCTGAGCATATGGGAGTGGGCGGAATTCAGCATCTTTGTCATTGAAGATTTCGCCAAATGAAGAGTCAATTACTTCGCTCAGTGCGTCAGCTTTAAGAGCGTCGCCGTATTTTCTTTCAAGTACATTAGAAGGAACGTGTCCTTTGCGGAAACCAGGAATCTGGGCATTTTTTACATACTTTGACAGAACACTTTTATAAGTGTTTTCAACGTCAGCTTTAGAAACTGTTACTGTAAGTTTTACAGCAGATTTTTCCAGTTTTTCGAATTCTTTAGTGATTTTCATGAGTTTACTCCCAGAAATATGATGATATGTAAAAAAAATGCGATTCAGAAAAACTGAACCGCGTTCATTTTGTTCGAGCGGAAAACGGGAGTCGGACCCGCGACATCCACCTTGGCAAGGTGGCGCTCTACCACTGAGCTATTTCCGCAAAAAGTTTTGCGTTTTCAGATCAAAAACGAAGAGCGGAAAACGGGAGTCGGACCCGCGACATCCACCTTGGCAAGGTGGCGCTCTACCACTGAGCTATTTCCGCAAAAATTCAAGTTATGCGAGAGGAGGGACTTGAACCCTCAAGCCGAAGCGCCAGATCCTAAGTCTGGTGTGTATGCCAATTTCACCACTCTCGCTTTAGTAGTTGGCCTCTTCAGCCACAGAAAACATATGGTTGTTTTCAATGAATGAGATGATATTATACAAATAAAAAAAAATTGTCAATAGAAATAATTTGGTATTGACGAACTTTAAATAAAAATGATATATTCAGTTTACTTACAACGTAAGTAAACACGGTGCCTGTAGTTCAGTGGTAGAGCGCCAGATTGTGGATCTGGTTGTCGTGGGTTCAATCCCCACCAGGCACCCTTTTTCTTTTAACTTTAATTTCTGGGCCTGTAGCTCATCTGGATTAGAGCACCGGACTTCGAATCCGGTGGTAGCAGGTTCGAATCCTGTCAGACCCATTTCCCGACTAAAAAAGTCGGGATTTTTTTTTATTTTTTTTTCTTCTTTTTCCTGTTTTGTTAAAAAAAATCTATATATATAGTAATGGTTTCTTTGTTCTTCAGAATGTTTCAGAAGATATTATATTTTCTCAGAACTGTGACCGTGTGCTTGTGCGGAGGGACGGAATGTGCTGTATGCGGAGGATTCTCACATATTATGCCTGTCTGCTCGTTTTGTGCTTCCACTGTTTATTCTGTGGAGAATATTCTGGCTAAAAGACGTTGTTCTGTGTGCGGAAAGCCTCTTGTTTCGGAAAAAGAAAAATGTATGGAGTGCAGGGACGGGGGAGTTTACCTTCATACAGATACTGTTACGCCCCTTTTTGAATACAGGCTGTGGAATAAAGAAATCCTTTTTATATGGAAAATTCTTGGCGTCAGAAGTTTATCTCCTTTTTTTGCAGAGAAAATGGCTTATGTTTTAAGACACTGTTCAGCAGAATGCATTGTTCCTGTTCCGCCAAGAAAGGGAAAGATTGCTCAGAAAGGCTGGGATCAGATAGAAGAGTTATGTCAGTTTTTTGAGCATATTTATGGTTTTACTGTACTTAGAATACTTGAAAGGAATTCCGGGACTGTAGAACAGAAAAAACTTGGTCGTCAGGGGCGTCTTGAAACAATCGGAAAAAGCTTTGTTCTTGTTCCGGAAAATAAAATGAAAAAACAGCTTAAAAAAAATGGCGGCAGACTTCCTGACCAGGTGTGGCTTATTGATGATATTCTTACGACCGGGTCAACTGCTGAAAGCTGCGCAAAAGTTTTAAAAGAAGGGGGAATAAAAAGGGTAAATGTAATGGCACTTTTTACAGCTGCTTAGGAAAAAGTGAATATTTAGAGATAATGGAAATTTTTGATATTTTTATTGCATATTATTTGTGTTCGAAGTACAATAGATAGAGTAATTTTAATTGCGAGGTAATAATATGGCAGACGAAGTACAGTATCAGCTTGTTACTTTTAAACTTGGTGAGGAGTTATATGGCGTGGACATCATGGACGTTAAGGAAATCGTCAAACTCCAGGAAGTTCGTCTAATTCCTAACGCTCCTTTTTATGTAGAAGGAATCATAAACCTTCGCGGTGAAATTATTCCTATCATTGATCTTCACAAACGTTTCAGAATTCAGAAAACAGTCGCATCCCAGGATGATCTCCAGGATGCAGGTTTTATTATTCTGAATATTCAGAATAACAAGATTGGTATTATTATTGATAAAATCGCCCGCGTAGTAACTGTAAAAGAAGACGAAGTTCGTGAACCACCACAGATGGTGAGCGGAATTGGTACAGAATACATTGAAGGTGTTGTGCGCCAGGATTCCGGCTATCTCATTATGTTGAACAGCCGTAAACTGTTTAACGCAAAAGAACTTCAAAAAATTGTGGATTTCCAGTAGGATAATCACAAATGATTCAGACTTACAGTACAACAATCCGCAGAAAAGAAATGGACGCCGTACTTACATGTATGGTAGATGAAAAAATCGGTCCGGGTGAACTTAATGCCCGTTTAACAGCCCAGGTAAAAGAATTTTTCAAATGCGACGGTTCTACAGCTTTCCGTAGTCCGTCTATTGCATTGAAATATGCTCTTATGGCTCTGGATGTTCCGGCCGGTTCAAAGGTTGCCGTTTCAGCTCTGGCTCCTGCATGGCAGTATCAGTCTCTGGTTTCCATGAATATGGTTCCTGTAGTTCTTGATGTACGTGAGGAAAACGGACTTGTTTCTGTAGAAGACTGGCAGAAAGCAGTAAATGACGGAGCAAAGGTAATTCTTCTCCATGAAACAGAAGGAATCCTTCCTGAAATTGAAGAAATCTGCAAAATTGGTGTACCTGTAATTGAGGATATTTCCATGAGTGCCGGAAGTTCTGTTGCCTGTACTGATGAAAATGGAAACGAATTACCACGCAAAAAAGCTGGTCTTTTTGGGGTGTTTACAATTCTTGGTCTCGAAGAGCGGGATGTAATTACAGCAGGTGGCGGGGCAGTGCTTATGGCCCCTGGTCGTCGTGACTGGATAGTCTTGAAAAAGCTCTGCGATGAAGCACCTTTGACAGATCTTCTTCCTGATATCAATGCAGCCCTGGCCTGGGTTCAGCTTAAAGAATTCAACAGAAATGAAACTGCAAGAAAAGAAATTTTCAACCTTTATCATCATTCATGCATGATCGGAAGACACAAAATGCTTGTACGTGATATGGATGAAGGTTCTACAATGAGCTGTTTCCCTCTGGTTCTTTCATCTCCATTTAAAGATGTAAAACAGTATGCTGCTAAAAAAGATATTGAAATCAGACAGGCTTTTGAAGGTTCTATTATTGATTTGAAAATGGAAGAACTTTCTGAAAGCTGCATCAGGGCAAAATCACTTCTTCTCAGAACTGCTCATTTTCCGCTGTATCCGCGTCTGACTCATAACGAAAGTGCAAAAATTTCCAAGGTTCTTGGTACTTTGCCGTAATAAAGGGGTACCCCGGAGAGTTTACCTTACATTCAGAAAGCTAAATGAAAAAAGTTCTTGTAATCGTTAACACAAAGAAGGAAAAATCCACGGCTCTTGCAAAAGATGTATCTTCGTATCTCGAAATCAAAGGATATGAAGTGGAACTTTATCACTTTAACGGTTTTTCAAAGAAAAATCCTGTAAAAGGCTGTGAATTTGTTGTTACTCTTGGCGGTGACGGTACTGTTCTTTTTGCCGCCCGCTGTACAGCAAAATATAAAATCCCTGTTTTTCCTGTAAATCTTGGTGAATTCGGTTTTATTGCCGGTGTTCAGCCTGGAAGCTGGAAGAAATCTCTTGATAAATTCCTTGCAGGTAAAGCTCCTGTTGCAGAACGCAGCCTTGTTGCCGCTGAAGTTTTGAGAGACGGAGAATCAGTTTCTACCTGCATAGGTCTTAATGATATTGTAATTTCAGCAAAAGAGGCTGTTCGTACAATCTGTATGGCTGTTTCCTATAATAATCAGCATCTGACGCAGCTGAAAAGTGACGGCGTTATTTTCAGTACACCGACAGGTTCTACTGCTTATTCCAGTTCTGCAGGGGGCCCGATTATTGATCCTGATATGGATGCTTTTATTTTTACGCCTGTAAATCCATTTTCCCTTTCGGCACGTCCTATAGTTCTGAATCCGGAAGGTGTAATCAGCGTACTTATTAAAGAAAGCCGTACAAAAGAGATTATTCTTACGGCAGACGGACAGAATGTGTGCAAACTCATGGAAGGCGATGAAGTACTTGTAAGACGCGGTCAGGATAAGGCACTTCTGGTATACTGTACTACAGAGAATTTTTATAAGGCTCTGCTTTCAAAAAGAAACTGGTCGGGAGGCCCAAATGCTTGAGGATTTATCAGTAAAAGATTTTGCTTTAATTGACCAGAATTATCTGGAATTCCGTCAGGGGTTTACTGTTCTTTCGGGAGAAACCGGAGCTGGTAAGTCTATTTTAATAGGTGCTTTAAGTTTTCTTCTTGGCGGAAAGGCAGAAACAGGTCAGATTAGAGCCGGAGCTCATGAAGCAAGCGTAACCGGTACATTTTATCTTCCTGAACTTGAAGGCTTTGATTTTCAGAAATCTGAAGTTTCAAATACTGTTCTTGATGAGGATGCTGAACCTGAAAATATCGGACAATGGCTGGCACTTCATGGCATTGAACCTGAGAATAACCGGGTAATTTTAAGAAGATTTATTCGCGATAACGGTAAATCCGGGGCTTTCATAGACTCAACTCCCGTAACCCGTGCAGATTTAAGTCAGTTCTCATCATTTTTAATTGATATTCACGGTCAGCATGAACATCAGTCACTTATGAAAGTGGCAGAACACAGAAAATTTCTTGATGCAAAGGCCGGCATTACAGGTGAAGTTTCTGAATTTACTGCTTTATATGCAGAACTTGTGGCAAAGCGCCGTACTTTTGCATCTCTTTTAAGTGATGACGGAGAAAGAGAACGAAAACTTGATATGTATAACTTTGCCGTAACAGAGATTGAAAACGCAAAGCTTAAGGAAAAAGAAGACGAAGTTCTGGAAGACGAACAGAGCCGCCTTTCTTCTTTTGAGAAAATCTATTCAGGCGTTACGGAACTGAACCAGATGCTTTCAGAAAATGAAACTTCTGTTGTGCCTCTTCTTAAGAAAATCCGCCGTGAGTCGGCAGGGGTTACAGACCTGGACAAGAGCCTTAAAAGCCTTGATGAACGCATTGAAGCAAGTTTTTACGAGCTTTCTGACATTGCCGAAGAGTTTTCTTCTTATGCAGGATCCCTTGTTTTTGATCCTGAACGGCTTTCTGAAGTTCAGGACCGGCTGAGTCTTATTTATAATCTTAAAAAGAAATATGCTTCTTCAGTAAATGCTCCTTTAAGCGAAGTTTTTGAATACGCTGCTAAAGCACAGGAGTTTATAGACCTGAATTCTGATTCAAACAATCAGAAAGACCGCATGAAGGCTGAAATCGTTCAGCTTGAAAAGACTGTTTTACAGAAAGCGGCTTTGCTTTCCAAGAAGCGAAAGGAAACAGCAGAAAAACTTGCTTCTGAAGTGGAAGGAATCCTTTCGGAACTTGGCATGAAAGGAACAAAATTCTGTGTAAACGTTACAGATAAAGCTGGAAGTGAAGTAACCCAGAAGTGCGGCCCCTATGGCACAGATAATATTGAATTCCTTATTTCCGCAAACCCTGGAAGCCCTGTTCAGCCTCTTGCAAAAATTGCTTCCGGTGGTGAACTTTCCCGCGTAATGCTTGCCCTTAAGACAATTTTTGCAGAAAGTGACAATACAGGAACACTTATTTTTGATGAAATTGATACCGGTATTGGTGGTGAAGTTGCTGTAAGCGTCGGAAAACACATAAAAAATCTTTCAAAAAACAGACAAATTTTTTGCATTACCCATCTAGCGAGTATCGCAGTTTATGCCGATAATCAGATTAAGATAGAGAAAGGTGTATTTGACGGCATAACATCATCTCACGTGCACGAAATAAAAGGTGATGAAAGGGTTCGCGAAATAGCCCGTATGCTTTCAGGAGATTCAGACACAGAACAGAGTCTTGAACATGCCCGTTCTCTGCTGCAAAAATACTCCGGAGGAATTTAATGGCCAAAATTTCGGAACAGACTCGTCTGCAGTTTAAAGAAGCTGTAAGACCATACGAAGAAAAAATTACAGCAACTCTTGAAAAAGAAAAAACAATACTGAACACAATTCATCCAGGTGACCCTGGTGCAGAGTACAAAAAACTTTCCCTTTGTGAAGACGTTATTTATGTAGCAACACTGTATATGGCCCAGAACAGTCTTTCTCTTAAACTTATGGAAGTAAAAAATAATGATGCTCTGAATGATGCACGTAAAATGCTTTATAAAGCTATTATTTACCTTGAAGAAATCGTTACTGCAACAATAGATGTTCCTTACAGCGACCTTACTCCATATCATGAAAAAATCCAGAATACACCCCTTATTCATCGCTATGCTCTTGTGCGTAAGCTTGGTCTTGCAATCTGTATGCTGAAAGAAGCTTTTGGTGACAACAGTAAGTGGAAGTGGTCTTTTGTTGAACTTGACGGCCGTTTTGCCACAGTTACGAAGAATCTTATTGATACAAAGCTAGCCGTAAAGGATTATTTTGATCCCCGTTCCCAGAATTATGAAACAACAGTTCTTTATATGCGCATGATTTTGAAGCTTCTTGAACAGAGTGCTTCAAGTTACCGCGATAAATATGAACTTTCTTCCCGCCGCATTGATGATATGCGTAACGGAATCAAATATCTTCTTGCTATGCACCGCCTGAATATTGTTCTTGGTCAGACACAGTTAGCCGAAGAAATCAAGAAAAAGGCTATGGTCTGGAAAGACAAAATGGATGCAGACCAGAAATCGGGAAGCTCAAACTAAAAGGCACCTGGCATTTAAGAAAAATTTATGAACAAAACTCTCGCACTTAAAATATTCGAAGGATTCTCTATTCAGCGCTGGAATGATCTGGTTCGTCCGTTTGAACTTGTAGAAATGGACAAAGCCGGTGAAAAAATGGTTCTTGCATACATAATCGGTAAATATGAAGAACATAAAGGCAAATATGTAGACTGGAAATGGATAATCTACGCTTCACTTTTTGATCTTCTTAAAAAAATTGCCCTTTGTGACATTAAGGCACCTGTTCAGCAGATGCTTAAGCGTGAATATCCTGCAGAATATATGCGCTTAAATGAATGGGTTTTGAATCAGTATCGTACTCTTATTAATGATGAAGAACTTTTTTCAGCCTTTACGATTTATATCGGGCAGAAAGCCGGCTCCATTCCCCTTCCCAAAGACAAAGAACTTTCAATGAAGATTTATCAGGCAGCTCATAAGTTTTCTACAATGCGCGAACTTGAGATGCTTGCTATGGTAAATGAACCAGTCCGTGTTGAAAAAATAGAAAAAGAACTTAAGGCTGATCTTCAGAAATCCCTTGACCTAGAAGGAATCCAGATGCTTATTACACATCAGAAAGTATTTGATTTCCTTTTGAAAATTGAACAGCTCCGTTTCCAGACAAGATGGAATCAGACTCCCCGGGTTCCGGCAACTTCGGTTCTTGGTCACAGTTACTTTGTGGCAATTATGACCCTGCTTTTAGGCCGCGAAATTGATGTAAATATGTGCGAACGCCGCGTAATCAATAATTTCTTTTCGGGGCTTTTCCATGATCTTCCTGAAGCTGTAACCCGTGATATTATTTCTCCTGTAAAACAGGCAACAGACGACCTTCCGAATATTGTAAAAAAGATTGAAGACGAAATTGTAAACAAAGAACTGGTGCCGCTCATGGAAGACTTTTTCCGTGATGAGTTGATTTTCTATACATCTGATGAATTTGCTGACCGTGTTCTTTGCAAGAACGGGGTTGTTGTAAAAGTTTCATGGGATGATCTTAATAACCGTTATAATTCCAACGACTTTAACCCGGTAGACGGCCGCCTTGTTCGCATTGCCGACCATCTTTCAGCCCTTATGGAAGCGGATATTTCCATCAAACACGGCATTACTTCCAAACATCTTTCTGGCGGCCGCGAAGGTATGCTTGATCACTACAAAAAAGGCGAGATTATTTCCGGAATTGATGTAAATTCTTTATTCCATACTATTTGTGAATAGCAGTTAAATCTGTTCCCAACGTTATCTTTTTCTACTATAATTTAGATATGCTTGAAGATTACAAAATGCCTATAGAGGAATTAAAATCCGAAATTTCTAACGTCTGGGGGCGTCTTTGACTCAGACGCAATTTACAAATCAATAGACGAAAAAAATAAACTTACAGAAGCTCCCGGCTTCTGGGATGACCACCAGAAAGCCGAAGCGGTTATGTCTCAGATCAGAAAATTAAAGAAGCGCGTTGAACCGTGGAAAGATCTTATGTCTCAGATGGGCGACCTGGAGGCCATGTATGAACTGGCTGAAGAATCAGGTGATGCTGCAGACGAAGAAGAAGTTCAGTCTATGTATAACTCTTGCAAGGCAGAGTTTGAAAAACTTAATGTACTGAATCTTCTTTCCGGTGAAGTAGACGGAAACGATGCCTTTATTTCAATTCATGCAGGAGCTGGCGGAACAGAAGCCTGTGACTGGGCTTTCATGCTTTCCCGTATGTATACCCGCTGGGCTGAACGCCATAATTTCAAACTTGAAGTTGTTGATGAACTTGAAGCCGAAGGCGGACTTAAATCTATCACCATGCAGATTTCTGGAGATTTTGTTTACGGGTATCTGAAAGGGGAATCGGGAATTCACCGTCTTGTTCGCATCAGTCCTTTTGATGCTAACGCAAGACGCCACACATCTTTTGCTTCGGTTTACGTTTTTCCTGTTCTGGATGATTCTATCGAAGTTGAAATCAATCCTGCTGACCTTCGCATTGATACTTACCGCGCCGGCGGAAAAGGCGGTCAACATGTTAACAAGACAGACTCTGCTGTTCGCTTTACACATATTCCTACAGGTATTGTTGTTGCATGTCAGACTGAAAGATCTCAGCTTATGAACCGTCAGACCTGTATGAGTATCTTGAAGTCAAAGCTTTATGAATACTATCGTGCAGAAAAAGAAAAGGAAAACGAAAAGTTCGCTGCCGAAAAGAAAGACAATTCTTTTGGAAGTCAGATCCGCTCTTATGTTTTCTGTCCTTACACAATGGTAAAAGACCACAGAACAAAGTACAACGTTGGAAATGTTCAGGCGGTTATGGACGGGGATCTTGACGACTTTATGAATTCTTATCTTGTTGCAAAATGGAACGGAACCACATCAGACGGTATTGATGAAGATGATGAGGATATGTAATTCAGTCGTAAAAAAATTCATTTTTCTCATTCTTGTTTTTTCGGCACTGACCCTTTATGTGTCTGCCGAAGAAGCTAAGTGGACTATAGGGGCTGTGGCATTCAAAGTAGATGAGAATTCAACTACCGTTTCGACTGCGGTTTCGACTCTGCTTCCTCAGTCCATTATGGATAATCTTTCTATTGGGGATACAAGAACTATTTCATTTGATGAAGATTTTTCCAGATTCCGTGCAAAGAAAAAGACTGAAAGAATATCTCTTTATCTTCAGCTGGAATCCGCCGTAAAAACCCGTGATTCTTTAGTCCTTCAAAATCTTTCGCCTTCTTCATTGAAAAATAAAATTAAAGCCGAAGAAAAAAAGATTGGGGAAATTAAAGAGAAAATAAACCAGAATATAAAAGATGTTGAAGAGGCTGAAAAAGAAATTGCTTTAAAGGAAAATACCTTTCAAGAAAAAAAAGACCTGACAGAATTTCAGAAATATCTTCACCTTTTTAAAGGGCTTGTAACTTCAGAAGGTAATGGACCTGGTGAAGAAAAAATTGTATTTTACGGAAGTTCAAGAAATAGCGGAGAAAAAAGCCTTTACTGTCCGTCTTCTGATATTTCCGAACTTGAATATTCAAATCCTGATTTTGCAAAAAAAGTTTATGGTGAAGGAATCAATTCTCTTCTAACAGGAAAAATAAAGGTTACGGGCGACTTTATTTTTGTGACCTGTGACCTGTTTCTTTATCCTGAAGGAAAAAGTATTTGTACTGTTTCTGAAATAGGAACTTTAGACGATCTGGATTTTATTGCCAGTAGTATAGCCCATAATCTGTCTCCGGAAATTTCTGCTTCGCTTCCGGTAAAAGTTTCTTTTTCGGTTGAACCTGAAGAAGCTGCAAAGGGTATTTCTTTTGTAGTAGATGATGTTGTAAACAGCGATTTGTCCAGACCTTATGTTTTGGATTCTGGAGTACATTTCATTCGTTTTGATGCACCCGGCTTCCAGACTGTTTCAACAAGTTATTTTTTTGAAGGGAACGGGGTGTATAATGTAAGCATTAAGATGAAAGAAAGTCATTCAAGTAATCTGACTATTTCTTTTCCCAAAACATTTTTAGGAAAACTTACACTTAATGGAGAACCTGCCGGAACTTTTGACGAAGAAAATCACTTTTCGGAAATCAGTGTAAATAATAAAAAAATCCTGGGCGTTTTTGTAAGTGATGGCGAAAGCCAGGGATTTTTTTCTGTTTCAGAAAAGCTTGTAAAAGAAGGTGCTCATATTTATGTAAAACCAAAAGTTTTTGATAAAAGTACTTACATAGATAAACGGCGAAAATGGATGTACGGATCTTATAGTGTTCTTTTATGCTCGCTTCTTGGAACTGTTTATACAAATGGGACACTGAAAAATATGGCACGTTATTATAACCAGCGTGTTGATGAATTATCGAATCAGGATGTCAATAATATTGATTATGAGAAACGTCTTGAGGAAATTGAATTCCTTGAGGAGTATTATGAAAAGGCTCTTAAATATCAAAAAGCAAATCAGATTACTTCCGGTATATCAATTGCTGCCGGTGTATGGTTTGGATATGAACTTATAAGATATTTTATTGCTGCTGATTCAGTTCTTCCTGTCAGCGCGAAAGAAGATAAAAAGAATAAGGATTAAAAAATGGGACTTGGTTCAAAATTAAAATCGCTTTTTGGCGGCAAAGTTGTTGATGAAAACTTTTTTGAAGACCTGACTGATGTTCTTGTTGAAAGTGACATGGGGGCAAAGACTTCCTATGAAATTACAGAAGAACTGGAAAAAATCTGCAAAAAAGAAAAGATAACAGATCAGTCTGCAATTACTGAAAAATTAAAATCAATTCTTCTTGAAAATGTAAAGGAAACAAAGCTTGAAATTGTTCCTGATAAAGTAAATGTCTGGATGGTTCTTGGTGTTAACGGAGCCGGAAAAACTACGAGCGTTGCCAAAATGGCAAACATGTATAAAAAGCAGGGGCTTGAAAACCTTGTTCTTGCTTCCTGCGATACTTTCCGTGCCGCCGCCATTGAACAGCTTAATTATCACGGAGAAAAAGTCGGAGTTCGCGTTGTAAGTCATCAGCACGGAAGTGATCCTTCTGCCGTAGTTTTTGATGCATGTGATGCAGTGCGTGCTAAAGGTCCGGGACTTGTAATTGCTGATACTGCAGGACGCCTTCACAATAAAGAAAACCTTGTAAAAGAACTTCAGAAAATCGACCGCATATGCCGCAGTAAAGCTGATGAAGGGTGTTATAAAAAAATCATTGTACTTGACTGCACTACAGGCCAGAATGCACTTCGCCAGGCAGAAGTTTTTAATGAAGCAGTAGCTGTTGATGCAATCATCCTTACAAAATACGATTCAACTGCAAAAGGCGGTGTTGCCGTTTCCATCGGTCGCGAACTTGGGCTTCCTGTTGCTCTTGTCTGCACAGGTGAACATTATGAAGATATTGCAGAGTTTAATGCGGCATCATATGTAAATGATATTACAGAAAATTAAGGAAATGTTTTTGAATACAAAGAAATTTCTTTATTTTACATTCTTGATTTTCCTGTCTTTCTTTCTTTTCTCCCAAGAAAATTCGTTAAAAGAATCTGTGGATTCTGAAAATAAACTCCGTCTTATGACTTTTGAAGATGAATATTTTATTCCTGAAAAAAAAGACGGAGAGTCTGTTCTCATTAATAAAGCGGGGAAAAGTGCAAGTCGTTCTTTTTATGATGAAGCAAATCGAATTATAAAAAAAGAGATTTGGCAGATTTCTGATGCCAGAAATTCCCGCCTGTCTGAAGTAGAAATTTATGAATATGAAGATTCTTCTGATAATGTTTCGAAAAAAACTTATAAAACTGATATGTCAGAAGAAATTACTTTTTATAATAAAAATGGTTTTCCAGTACTAAGTGAACTCTATTATTTTAAAGAAAGTGAACAGAAAGGAAAAGAAGAGCCTGAAAAAATTAAATATCTTTTTTCGAAACGCAGTCTTTCCTATGATAGTGAAAACAGAATTTTGAAAGAGGAACTGACAAAGGATAAAAAAACAGAATTAAAAATAATTTCATATCATGAAGACAAAGATATTCCGCCAGATTTAGAATGTTATGAGAACGGAACCCTTAAGAAAAAAGTGATTTATAGTTCAGTATCGACATATGTGGAAGAGTTATTTTTTGATTCGTCCTATTCTGTAAAATCATATTTTAATGATGGTCGCCGAAAGAAAGATGAGTACTTTCAGAATGGAAAACTTATAAGGACAAAAAAATATGAATAGAGAAAAACTTCGTTACAAATGGATTTTTTCAGTGTCCTCAAGATTTTCTCGCGTTGACAGAAAGGGGAGAAGTAAAGTTACATCCATGCTTGCAACTCTCGGTATTTGTTTTGGTGTTATGACACTGATAGTTGTTATGAGTGTTATGAATGGATTTCAGATGAAATTTATTGATGCCATTATGGAAGTGTCTTCTTACCATATCCGGCTTTCAGATTTTGATGAAGTGACAGAATCTAAGATTCGGCAAATCTGCAGTGAAAATAAAAACATAAAAAGTGTGTCTGGGTTTTATGAAGCACAAAGTCTTGTCACTACAACAAGAGTGAAACAAAGCGTGGCCCTTATTCGTGCAATCGATCAGGATGTTTATGAAAACGATCCCGGGTTCAGAAAAGAGGTTGAAATGATTGCAGGTGATTTTGATCTTTCTGAACCTGACAGCATAATTATTGGATCCGGAATGGCACGGGATCTTGGATGCCGGCTTAATGCAACTATAAATCTATTTGCACTGAGTGGTGGAAATGATGTTCAGCTTTTAAGCAGTGACAGACTGTTTAAAGTGAAAGGAGTTTTTAAAACCGGGTATTCTGATATAAATTCAAGTTATGTTTTTATTAATTCCGTAGCGGGCGAAAAATATTTTGGAAAAGAAGCTGTAAAAATTCTTGGAATTAAATTGAAAAATTCTGATGATGACCAGATGATGATAAACCGTTTGAAAAAAGAATTTCCGGAAATCAAAGTCCAGTCATGGCGGGATTACAATAAAACATTCTTTGGTGCTTTGAGAATAGAAAAAAATATGCTTCTTCTTCTTGTTGCTATGATATTTCTTGTAGTAGGAATAAATATTTATAACGGAATGCGTCGTTTGGTCTTTGAACGCAGAAGTGAAATTTCCATCCTTTCGGCTATTGGTGGAAGAAATTCAGAAATAAAATCTGTATTTATTCTTCAAGGTTTTTTTACCGGCGTAAAAGGAGCCATACCTGGAATGATTCTTGGACTATTTTTAAGTGTAAATTCAAAGACTGTATTCCTTGTCGCTTCAAGGATTATGTTTGCCTTTTCATATTTAATAACTTTGGTTACAAATCCGGAAAATCTTCCATATGTTACCGAAAATCCTATGTATACAATTTATGCAAATATTCCGAGCCGTATT
Source organism: Treponema sp. (assembly GCA_018385395.1). Classification (GTDB taxonomy): domain Bacteria; phylum Spirochaetota; class Spirochaetia; order Treponematales; family Treponemataceae; genus Treponema_D. The sequence continues at coordinate 16,997 of JAHBAD010000146.1, read as the reverse complement.
TTCTTTAACGAGGTTCTGTGGATTACCCTTTTCGGCGTTGCTGCTCCTTTACTTGCTTCATGGGCTGCAAGCCGAAATGTTTTAAAAATGACTGTTGCGGAGGTTCTTCACAATGAGTAGTGATATTATCCGTATTTGCGGAGTAGAAAAGACTTATGTTTCTGACGGCGAGCGTCTGACTGTTTTACGGGATCTTGACCTTGTAATAAGTGAAGGAACAAAAAATGTAGTAGTAGGTGAATCTGGAAGCGGTAAATCAACTTTGCTTAATATAATTGGTGGTATTGATTCTGTTACAAAAGGCCAGGTACTGGCGGATAACGGGAAGTGGAATGTAACAAAACTTTCAGAAAGTGAAGTTAGTGAATACCGTTCAAAGTTTTTAGGATTGATTTTTCAGTTCCATTATCTTTTGAAAGATTTTACTGCTCTTGAAAATGTGTACCTTCCTCTTTATATGACAGGGGTTTCAAAGAAAGAAGCAGAAGAAAAAGCTCTTCAACTTTTAAATGATGTTGGCGTTTACGAAAGAAGAAATCATCTTCCAAGCCAGCTTTCAGGCGGAGAACGGCAGCGTGTAGCCGTTGCCAGAAGTTTGATAAATGATCCCCGTCTTATTCTTGCGGATGAGCCTACTGGAAATCTGGATCCGGCTAATGCTCTTGCAATCGGAGATCTTCTTTTCAAAATGGTTGAACAGTACAATAAGACCCTTGTTCTTGTTACACATGATATGAACCTTGCAAAAAAAGGTGATCAAATTTATTCAATAAAAGATGGAAAACTGGAAATAAAATAATGAAACTAAAAGCATCCTTAATGTTTGCATATTCTCTTATTTTTCCTAAAGCAGAAAAAAAGTCTTCTGCAAGACGAAGTTTAATGGGGGCTCTGCTTTGCATTGGACTTTCTATTGTCCCTCTTGTTGTTGTTCTTACAGTTACAAACGGAATGATAGAAGGAATGACAGAACGACTTATAGGTCTTTCTTCCAGTCATCTTGAAGCACTTGTGGCAAGAAATTCCCGAAATATTGTTTCTTCAAAAGCTTTTCAAAATTTTGCAGATGAGATAAAAAAAGCTGAAGGTGTTACAAATGCTTATCCTCAGGTTTCCCTTACTGCTTTGGCGGGAGGAAAAAAGGAAAGGGCTGGTGCACAGGTCCGTGCCGTTCCGGCTGACATATTTGTTACGAATAAAGCTTTTAGTTCCTTGTTCACAGTTTGTGATGGAGATCTTTCAGATTTTTTTTCAGGGGTTAAGAACGCTGTTGTTGGACAGAAACTTGCAGAAACCCTTAATATTGTTCCTGGAGATTCTTTCCGTCTTATTACAACAAAGACGGGAAATAACGGAACTCTTACTCCCAAACTTACCACTTTCAAGGTTTCCGCAATTATCAGTTCAGGTTATCAGGAACTGGACGCCCTCTGGGTCTTTATTCCCATCGATGTGGCCTATGATTCAGTTCCTTTAAATACAGCTGATTTTTCAATAATGATTGAAACTGAAGATCCTTTTTCATCAACACTTAATAAAACCAGAAATGAAGTTGAAGACATTGTTCAGCGTCATGCAAATGTATATACATGGAACGAGATGAACGGGGCGGAATTTGAAAACTTTTCATCAACCCGTGTTATGCTTGTTTTTATAATGCTGCTTATTGTTCTTGTTGCATCAGTTAATATTTCTTCTGCAATAGTAATGCTTGTTATGGAGCGACGAAAAGAAATTGCTATTTTAAAAAGCTTTGGTGCTTCAAATAATGGAATTACTTTCTCCTTTCTTTTGACAGGTTTTGCCTGTGGAACAGGAGGTGTCATTGTTGGCCTTCCAGTAGGACTTCTGCTAAGTGTAAATGCAAATAGTCTTGTAAAAGGTGCTGAAAAAATAGTAAATGAAATCGGAAAACTCTTATATCTTATAAAAGGTGTTCCACTTTCAGAAATCAGACAGATTCATCTTATGGATCCTGCCTATTATCTTTCAGAAATTCCTGTAAACATTCCATTCAATCAGATATTCGCTATTGTTCTTTTGACTCTTGTGCTTTCGCTTGTTGTAAGTTTTATTCCATCTTATAAGGCTGGGAAAGAAAAACCTATTGTTTTGTTACAGAAAAATTAAAACACACAAATATATTTTTTAGGAGATCTTTTATGATTATTAAAGGAAAAAAGATTGCTGCTCTGGCAGTAATTCTTTCGGGTTTGATTTCGCTTCCTGTTTCAGGAGCGGAATTTAAATTACATCCTGTTACAGACGGTGTTCTTCTTGGAACAGGTTCTGCAATTTATGGTACACAGCTTGTTCTGTCAAAGGGCCTTAAATTGAATCAGAATCTTTATCAGGGAGAAATCTGTAATCTGGAAAATGTAAATGGTTTTGATGCAAAACTTGCTCACCCATACAATCACACGGTTGATAAAATTAGTGACGGCCTCCTCATTTCCTCATTTGCTCTTCCACTTACACTTGCTGCTGCAGATAACTCTGAATGGCTTAAATGTTTTACAATGTATGCTGAAACAATGCTGCTGGCTCAGGGAATAAAAGAATCAATTAAACTTGCTGTTTATCGTCCACGTCCTTATATGTATTTTGAAGGCTGGCCTGAAAAAGATGTTCTTGAAGAACATGACTGGGCAAATTCATTTGTTTCAGGACATTCAACTATGAGTTTTGCAGCCGCAACTTTTACAAGCTATGTGTTCTGGAATTATTTTCCCGGTTCTCCATGGAGATTTGCAGTTGCTGCAGGAAGCTATGGTCTTTGCTGTACTGTTGCCGGAATGCGTATTTCAGCAGGGTGTCATTTCCCAACTGATGTTCTTTGCGGTGCTGTCCTTGGAACTTCTATGGGCTTCCTGGTTCCGTGGCTTCATACTCTTGATTTTGGAAAAGATGAAAAAGCTCCGAAACTTGCAGTAGTTCCAAACGGTGTTATGGTAACAATGAAGTTTTAAGTTGATGGGGTAATTGAACCCTCGTCTGAAAAAGAAAGTTAAATAAAAAAGGACTTCAAATTGAAGCCCTTTTTTATTGACGCTTGCCTGACTCGAACAGGCGACCCTGTGCTTAGAAGGCACATGCTCTAATCCAGCTGAGCTAAAGCGCCAGGTGATATTTATATTATACTAAATACCTTTTTGTTTCAAGATGCTGAATGATTAAGTGGAATGTTTACTTTACACCAAGCATTTCTTTCATTGTTCGCCAGCCAAGCATTGCACATTTTACACGGGCAGGCATATGGGAAATATCCTGAAGAGCAGCCGCTTCGTCCAGGTCTTCAAGCTCTTCATCAGAAACTGTTCCTTTTATCATGCGGTCAAAAATGTCGGCAAGTTTTAAGGCTTCTTCTTTTGTTTTTCCGATAACCAGTTCAGCCATCATATCAACTGAAGCCTGACTGATTGCACAGCCGCTTCCTGTAAAACTTGCATCCACAACTTTTTCACCCGCATCATCAAATTTGATGTTCAGTGTGATTTCGTCTCCACAAGACGGGTTCACGCCGTTACAGGTAAGGGAAGGAGATGACATATCTTTTTTATGAATAGGGTTAATGTTATGTTCGTTTAAGATTTCACGGTAAAGTTCTTTTGTGTCCATAGTTATTTCCTTAGTCTTTGTAGCCCGACCATTTTCGAACCTGTGCAATTTTATCTAGGAAGTAAGAAACTTCATCTTCGGTATTATAAAGGTACATTGAAGCACGGGCAGAAGACTGAACTCCAAGATATTTTCCAAGGGGCTGCGCACAGTGGTGTCCTGCACGGATTGCAATGTTTTCATCGCTTAAAAGACTTGCAATGTCATGAGGATGTACGCCGTCTACAGTAAAGGTAACGATTCCAGAATGTTTTGAAGGATCTTCGTTTCCAATAAGGTTTATGTAAGGGATTTCTTTCATTCCATCCATCATCATTTTTGCCAGTTTGTCGCAGTGGGCTTCAATGTTATCAAGTCCGATTGACTTAAGGTAACGGATAGCTGCAGCCATTCCTACTGCCCCTGAAGCATTCACAGTTCCCGCTTCAAATTTATGAGGAACTTCGGCCCAGGTTGCACCTTCCCGTGTTACGTATTCAATCATTTCGCCGCCACGAAGGAATGGACTCATGTTATCTAAAAGTTCATAGCGGCCGTAAAGAGCACCAATTCCCATAGGCCCGCCGAATTTATGTCCAGAAATTGCATAGAAATCAGCACCGATTTCCTGAACGTTTATGCCAAAGTGTGGTGCGCTTTGAGCACCGTCAACTACCATAATGGCACCGTTTTTGTGTGCAATTTCTGCAAGGCGTTTTACAGGATTTGTAATTCCAAGAACGTTTGAAACATGTCCAAAGGAAACAAGTTTTGTTTTGGAAGTAATCTTTTCAAATTCTGATTCAGGAAGATTTCCGAATTTGTCACATTCCATGAATTTAAGAACAGCGTTTTTTGCTTTTGCTACCATCTGCCATGGACAGATGTTTGAATGGTGTTCCATAATTGAAACAACAATTTCATCACCTTCTTTTATATTGTCCATTGCCCAGGTGTAAGCAATAAGGTTTAAGCTTTCGGAAGTGTTTCTTGTAAAAATGATTTCTTCTGGTCTGGAAGCACCAAGAAAAGCAGCTACTGTAGCACGGGCATCTTCGTAAGCTTTTGTTGCCCGTTCACTTAAAGTGTAAAGTCCGCGAAGGGGATTTGCATTCTGTGTAGCATGGAAGTGAGTCATGGCATCAATCACAAGATAAGGTCTGTGTGTAGTTGCTGCATTATCAAAATAAACAAGACCCTTTTCCGGGTTCTGTGAAAAAAAAGGAAAATCCTTGCGATACTTATTCTCTATTGCCATATAAATAATATACACAAAATTGCAAAAAATTTGAATATTATTGCAGAGTAATAACAAATGAGTAAAACGTTTAATAAATAAATTGCCCGATTGATTTTTCCATTATAAAATATAAGAATGAGTGCCAGTGTAGTGGGCGGTTATTATAAAAAGGATGAAGAACCTGGTTTTTGTTTTGACCACCCCCATGTTTCCACAAAATTTACTTTTCTCCATTTTTACTGTCCTGTTATTCTTCAGTTGAATAATGCCAATATTCAAACAGAGAGTGATGCATGTATTATCTATAAATCTGGTACTCCACAGTTTTATAAAGCCGTTTCAGGTGAACTTTTGTACGATTATATAAAGTTTGAAGCAGATGATGATTTTTTCTTTAATGTTGATCTTCCGTTTGATGAAATCTTCTATATAGATGTTTCTTCTGATTACAAAACTCAGATGAAATTTATAACCTGGGCGCTTACAGAAAAACTAACAGATCAGAGCACCTCAATCGGGCTTGCCTGTGCCAATGTTATGAGTGAACTTTCGCAGATCAGACGTTTTTCAAGCAGCAGGATAAAACGTGAAAATGAAATCAACTTCAAATTGAATACTTTGCGAAAAAAGGTTGAACAGAACCCGGAACAATGGAATGTAAATTTAATGGCCGATGATTACGGATTGACAAGAAGCCATTTTACTAATCTTTATAAAGATCATTTTGGTCTTTCACCTGCAGACGATATTCATAATCTCATAAATGAAAAAGCCCGCCATCTTCTGGAAACCACAGAAATGACTGTAAACGAAATAGCAGAAGCTTGCGGTTATACTGCATGTGAAAACTTCATCCGTTCGTTTAAAAAATCAAACGGTCTTTCACCACTTCAGTTCAGAAAGCAAAAAAAACCGGAAGCCTAAGAAACTCTTAAACTTCCGGTATAAATCTTGGAGGTTTTCTTAATCTGTTATGTGTTTATACTGAATCTTTATTTTTTCTTGAAAGAACAAGGCTCTGTACCAGAAGGAAGATACAGATCATTGCTGCAACAGTAATGTTTGTCCACCAGGCTTCATCAAGACCAAGGGAAGAAACAATGTTCTTGATTGTAGCAAGGGAAATTACACCGAAGAATGTTCCGATAATGTTTCCAACGCCACCTGTAAGCATTGTTCCTCCAATAATTGAAGATGCAATGGCGTTCATTTCAGCTCCGGCTGCATGGCTTGGAGAACCAGAACCTACATGCATGAAGTAAACCCATCCGCCAACACCGGCAAGAACAGAACAGATAACGTGTGCAAGGAATTTTGTGCGTTTTACATTTATACCAAGCATGTTTGCACTGTATGCGTTTCCACCGATTGCGTAGAAGTGGCGTCCAAGTTTTCCCCATTTAAGAAGGGCAAAAAGTCCGATTACAACAAGAATGGCAACTATTACACCAATCTCAACATAGGCTGGAACCCAGTCACCAAGTTTGTTATATGAACCCATTAAAGGAACATAGATTCGTGTTGATTTAAGAGCCTGGAATCCTTCGTGCTGAACATTGAACTGAGTGGCATTTACGATTGTTGTCATACCTTTTGCAAAGAACATACCGGCAAGAGTTACAATGAATGGCTGGATATCAAGGTATGCAATAAGGAAGCCCTGAACAAGACCGAATGCAAGTCCGATTCCAAGAGCAATGAGGATTGCTGTAAATACTGTTCCGTCTTGTCTATCCAGGTGAACGGCACAGCTCATACAAACAAGAGCTGTTAATGTACCAACGGAAATATCAATTCCGCCTGTAATCATAACAAGGCTTAAAGAACATGACAGGATAATCAGTGCTGCATTGTCATTAAGCAGGTTGAAGAATCCTTGAGGTTTACGGAAACCTTTTCCAAGGAAGATGATTGCAAAAAGATACATAGCTGCAAAAACGCAGATTGTAATAAGAAGCAGAAGGTTTGAATCTGAAAGCTTCTTTTTGTTTGTAAGTGGTTTCTGTGGTTTGATTTTGTTTTTCATTATTTAGCCTCCACTGTAACCGGTTTTTTATTCATCTTTCCGGAAATGATTTTTCCGAGGTGTTTAAGTTTTTCACGAACGACAGGTGCACTAAGGACAACAAGGATAATAACAACTACAGCCTTGTAAGCAGGAAGGGCAGTAGACATTACGTTGAACTTGTAAAGTGTTGTTGTCAGGAACTGGATAACGTATGCACCGAGAATTGAAGCCCACATGTTGAATTTTCCGCCTGAAAGAGCGTTTCCACCAAGTGCGACAGCAAGGATGGCATCCATTTCGATATCAGTTGCGACAACCGAGTAGTTGATTGTCTGAATACGTGACACTTTAATGAGACCTGCAACGGCAACACACATTCCCATAATTACGTAAGTAATCAGTTTGATAAGTTCAGGGTTGATACCGTTCAGTCTTGAAGATGCACTGTTGATACCAACTGACTGTGCGTAAAGACCAAGTGTTGTAAACTTAAGGACAAGCCAGATAATTATCATACAAAGGATTGCAATGAATACTGGTGTCGGAAGAGCAATGCCCGGAATGAAGTTTCCGAAGTAACCGAATACTGCATCTTTGATGATTGGAAGTTCGTTGTGGTTAATCCATGCTGCGATTGAACGACCTGCTGTAAACAGAATCAAAGTTGCAATCATAGGCTGGATTTTGAAATAGGCAACAAGGACGCCGTTGAAGGCTCCGAAGGCCATTGAAACAAGAAGGGCTACCATGAATGCAAGGAAGATTGAATGCTGCATTGTTTCAGGATGAGCACCGGCGTTTCCGCAAAGAACACGGAGAATAACAGAACCTGCAATGGCGATACATGAACCAACGGAAATATCCTGTCCGCCGGAAGCCGCTGTAACTAGTGTCATACCGATGGCAAGAATTGCAAGTTCCGAAGCATAGTCCAGAATTGTAATCAGGTAACCTGAAAGAACAGGGTAGCCTGCGCTTGATCTGCCAAGTGTGATTCTGAAGAAACTTGGGTCAGCAATAAGATTGATAAGAACAAGAATTAAAAGGGCAGCAAGGGGAATAATAATCTGATTATGCAGGAGCCCTTTGAAGAATGATTTTACTTTGTTTTCAGCCATTATTTGTTTCCTCCCGCAATAGTTTCCATAATTTTTGTCTGAGTAAGGTCTTCGCCTTTAAGTTCGCCTACAACTTTCAGGTCGCGCATAACTGTAAGACGTGAACAGGTTCGGAGCATTTCATCAATTTCTGAAGAGATGAAAGTAACCGATTTTCCCTCCTTTGCAAGTTTCAGAACCAGATCCTGGATTTCAAGCTTTGTTCCGATATCAATACCGCGGGTTGGTTCGTCAAGAATCAGGTACTGAGGATTTGCAAGGAGCCAGCGGGCAAGAATAACTTTCTGCTGGTTCCCGCCGGAAAGACTTTTGATTGGAGTCTCTGTGGAAGCAGTTTTGATTTCAAGAAGCTTGATATATTCTTCTGTGAATTTTTTTGCCTGTGCTTTTGAAATAGGGCGTCCCATTCCTTTAAGAACCTGAAGGGCCAGAATAAGGTTCTCGCGGACAGAAAGGTCCCCGATAATTCCATCCCGTTTACGGTCTTCGGCAAGGTAAGAAATTCCGTTTTTCATAGCATCAATCGGTTTATTGATTTTTACATCTTTTCCGTTAATCCGAACTTTTCCGGAAGTTACTTTATCGGCGCCAAAAATTGCACGAACACATTCAGAACGTCCTGAACCAAGAAGTCCTGTAAAACCGTTTACTTCGCCTTTGAAAATTTTAATATTGAAAGGTTTGATTCTTGAAACGGCAGAAAGTCCTTCAGCTTCGTAAACCGGAACTTCACAGTCAGAATGTTCGATAACCCCTTCAGGTTTCTTTACTTTTGAAAGTCCATCCAGTTCCTTTCCAAGCATTTTTGAAACAAGAACAACCTTAGGACAGTCAGCAATAAGGTATTCATCAACAAGCTGTCCGTCACGAAGAACGGTAATTCTGTCACAAACTTCATAAACCTGTTCAAGGAAGTGAGTTACGAAAATAATTCCAACCCCTTTAGATTTCAGGTTCAGCATGAGTTTGAAAAGTTTTGATACTTCCTGTTCATCCAGGGAAGATGTAGGTTCGTCAAGAATAAGGATTTTACATTCCATATCAACAGCACGGGCAATTGCGACCATCTGCTGAACTGCAATTGAACAGCTTGAAAGCTGCTGGTCCGGTTTACATGGAATCTGAAGATCTTCCAGAATTTTACCGGCGTCTTCATTCATCTTTTTCCAGTTTGTAAAGGCACTTTTTGTGCGTCCTATATATATGTTTTCTGCAACAGTAAGGTTGTTGCAGAGGGTGATTTCCTGGTAAACAGTAGAGATGCCTGCATTCTGGGCATCCTGTGGAGAACGGATTATAACAGGCTTGTCTTCAATTCTAACTTCACCAGCATCTTTCTGGTAAACACCTGTAAGTACTTTAATAAGAGTTGATTTTCCAGCCCCATTTTCTCCCATAAGGGCATGAATCTCACCTTTGCGAAGTGTAAAATCAACATTTTGAAGGGCTTTTACGCCCGGAAAGAACTTTGAAATACCACGCATCTGTAAAACAATATCGTTCTGCACTGGTGTTTCCTCCGATTTTCTATTAAAAGGGTAAAAAAATGGCTGCCCAGAATTGTTTATTATGGGCAGCCCCAATCTTTAAGGATTACGGATTAATTAGATACCGTAGTTTTCAACATCTTCTGCTGTGATAGTTGCAGCGTCGAATCCTTTTTCTTTCATGATGATTGTCTTGTTTGTGATTACCTGACCTTTTTCAAGCTGTTCGATAATGCTTACGATGTAAGAAGACTGGAATGGGTTACACTGTCCGTCGTAGTTCCAGTTTCCAGCTTTCAGTTCCTGGAGAGCCCATTTGTTGCAGTCGAATCCCATAACTACAACATCTTTTCCAACACCATGAGAGATGTTTGCTTTGTCCAGAGCAGCTACAGCACCTTTAGCCATGTCGTCGTTTTCAGCGTAGATTACGTTGAATGGTTTTTTAGCATCGATTACAGCCTGTACAATCTGCTGTGCTTTTTCTGCGTTCCATTCAGCTGTCTGCTGTGTAACCATGTTCCAGTTTGCGTTTGCAGCAACTTCTTTGTCCAGAGCTCCTGAACGTCCGATCTGTGCAGCAGATCCCATAACACCCTGAAGGTGGATAACGTTTACTTCTTTAAGGTTCTGTCCTTTGAGCCAGGAAACAGCTGTTTCACCTTCCTGAGCCATGTCAGAAACGATAGATGCAGCGTAAAGTGAAGGATCAGCATCGATTGTGCGGTCGAAAAGAATAACTTTTACACCCTGTGCTTTTGCATCTTTGAGAACTGAATCCCATCCTGATGTACCTGCAGCAGAAAGAAGAAGGTAGTCAACTTCGTCCTGAATGAATTTCTGAGCAGCAGCGATCTGTTCATCATTTTTCAGTGAGTATGCGAAAGAAGCATCGTATCCATTGGCTTTTGTGAATGTTGCTTTCAAGTCGCGGTCATTAGCTGTGCGGTATCCTGATTCGTTAGGGTCATTGTTGATGATACCTACTTTAATTGTTTTAGCTTTTGCTTTTGCTTTCTTAGCCTTTTTAGGTTTTGCAAAAGTTGGTGCAACGAGAACTGTCAGAGCAGCTACCAGAACCAATAATTTTTTCATAAATTCCTCCTAAAGAATTTTTTTTGTTTTGGTTTCCAATAAGTGTTTTGGATTTCTGATTATTATAATGAGGCCGAATTTATGATTTTGGAATAGTTAATTTGTTACAAAATGATAGGAATTTATAAAAACGGGCTTGAAAAATCGTGCAAAATGATAGTTTTTTGTAATTTTATTTGAAAATTGACAATTGACAATTGAGAATTGAAAATGAAAAAAGAATATCCCATACAGTTTGATTGGACTTTCTGTAAAGGATATCCTTTGTTTTTTTTCTTTCGGATTAAGTATTATGAATTAAGAAAATTTTCTACTTTTTCACGAATGCTTTCATCAGGAATTTTTGCGCTTACGGCATTGATTTTTGCTCTTGCCATAAGGGCGCAGGCTTCTTCTTCTGAAATGCCGTGGCTTTCCATGTAGAAAAGCATGTCGTCATTCAGACGCCCGATTGTGGCTCCGTGTTCACCTTCGACATCTTCTTCATCACAAAGAATCACAGGAACCGAGCGGTTCACGGCTTTTGGAGAAAGAAGCAGAGTTTCTTCGGTTTCATTTCCTTTTGCTCCGGCACAGCCGCGTTTAAAGTCGATTGTTCCGCGGTATGTTTTCTGTGCTTCATCTGTCAGTGTTCCGGCAACAGCCATAGAACATTCTGATTTTTTTCCTTTAGGGCTGTGAGCACAGACATAGTTCATATCAATTTTCTGGTTTCCCTTACGGTAATAAGCTGTGTCGCTTTTGTATGAAGCTTTGTATTCGGAAAGATTTGTGTATGCACCGGTAATAACAGATGCGGCGCCAAGCTGAAGTTCTGTATATGTAATTTTTGCGTTTTCGCCGCATACATTTTCTGTAGAATCAATGTGATAGAATCCGTTTTTAAGAAGCTGAACTTTGCAAAGATGAATCTTAGCATTTTCTTCGGCATAGCACTTTGTACGGATAAGGTTTACACCGTCATTTTCTTTGCTTTCTGTTACAAGAATTACTGTAATTTCTGAGTCAGGAAGGGCATGGATAATCTGCTCAGAAACACATTTTCCTTTTGCGTTTACGTTTATTACAACCGGAACAGTTTCTTTTTTTGAAGCTTCAAGAACAAGAATTTTTGTATTATTTTCATTAAATGTTACAGAATCAGGTTCATTTACTTCTTTGTACTGGATTCCGCTTTCGCTTGTTTTTGAGAAAACAGCAGAAAGCGAAACTGGAAGTGAAGTTTTGAATTCATCTTTTTTGATGATTCTTACAGAATCAGGTTTTGAAATAACTTTATAATCAGCATTTTCAAATGAAAGGGCTGAGTTCAGAATATCATCATCACTTATGATAGCTTTGTTCATTTTAAGCCATGTCCAGGTGAGAGCTGGTGTTTGATTTAATACTGCGTTTGACATTACATGGCCCCCTTCATTTCAAGTCTGATAAGGTTATTCATTTCAACGGCATATTCCAGTGGAAGTTCCTTGCTTACAGGGTTTGCAAAGCCCGAAACAATCATGCTTTTGGCTTCGTCTTCAGGAATACCGCGGCTCATCAGGTAGAAAACAGCATCGTTTGAAATGCGTCCGATTTTTGCTTCGTGACCAACGTCACTTGAATCGTTCATTACCTGCATTGCAGGAATGGTGTCTGAACGGCTTTCACTGTCCAGCATAAGGCTCTGACAGCTTACAGAAGCTTTTGAGTTTTCTGCATTTTTTGCGATATAGACTGCTGAGCGGTAAATTGATGTACCGCCGCCTTTTGAAATGGACTTTGTTGTGATTACCGATTTTGTGTTCGGTGCCAGGTGAACCATTTTAGCCCCTGTGTCCAGGTTCTGTCCGTTTCCGGCAAAGGTTACACCTGTGAATTCTGAACGGGCATTCTTACCAATCAGGTCACTTTCCGGATACAGGTAAGAAACGTGTGAACCAAAGCTTCCCGAAACCCATTCAATCGAAGCATCTTCTTCAACCCTGGCACGTTTTGTGTTCAGGTTGTACATATTCTTTGACCAGTTTTCGATTGTGGAATAACGGAGGTGTGCACCTTTTTTTACGAAAAGTTCAACACATCCTGCGTGAAGGTTTGCCACATTGTATTTTGGAGCGGAACAACCTTCAATAAAGTGGAGGTCAGCACCTTCATCAACAATGATAAGAGTGTGTTCAAACTGTCCAGCCCCCTTTGCATTCAGGCGGAAATAAGACTGAAGAGGGAAGGAAAGATGAACTCCTTTAGGAACATATACAAATGATCCTCCTGACCATACAGCGCCGTGCAGTGCTGCAAATTTGTGATCTTTTGGAGTAACAAGAGTCATAAAGTACTCTTTTACCATTGGTCCCCATTCTTCGCTTTTAAGGGCTTCTTCAAAACCAAGGTAAATTACGCCCTGTTTAAGAACTTCGTCCTGTACGTTGTGGTAAACAAGTTCACTGTCGAACTGGGCGCCAACGCCTGCAAGACTTTTTCTTTCAGCTTCAGGAATACCAAGTTTTTCGAAAGATTCTTTAATTTCGTCAGGAACGTTTTCCCATGTATTTGCCATATCTGTTTTTGGTTTAACGTATGTGGCAATGTTTTCCATGTGGAGTTCAGAAATATCAGGACCCCATTCCGGAGTGCGGAGCTGGTTATATACTTCAAGGGACTTAAGACGGAATTCCTTCATCCATTCCGGGTCACCTTTTTCTTCTGAAAGTTTCATTACGATTTCCGGTGTAAGACCAGATTCCATGCGGTAATAGTCTTTGTCATTTTCTTCGTAACGGAAGTCGTAAAGAGAACGGTCAATGTCTTTTACATCAGTTTTTTCGTTATTTGCCATGTTATTTTCCCAGGTAAGCTTCAAATCCTTTTTCGTTGATTTCCTGAACAAGACTTCCGTCACCAGTTTTGATAATCTGTCCTTTTACCAGGATGTGAGTGTAATCAACCTTAAGGGCTTCAAGGATTTTTGTAGAGTGGGTGATAATCAGAAGGGAACCGCCAACTGATTTCATGTATTCTTCAATTCCTTTTGAAACTGTACGAACTGCGTCAACGTCAAGACCAGAGTCTGTTTCATCAAGAATGGCAAGTTTTGGTTTAAGCATAAGAAGCTGGAGGATTTCACTCTTTTTGCGTTCTCCTCCGGAGAAACCTACGTTCAGGTCGCGTTTTGCATAAGCTTCGTCCATATTCAGGATTTCCATGCAGCGTTTCAGTTCTTTCTGGAACTGGAAAAGTTTTACGTGCTCACCGGTTTTGTTCTGGAGTGAAGCACGGATAAAGCTTTCAAGAGAGATTCCCGGAACTTCAAGAGGTGCCTGGAAACTCATGAAAAGACCTGCTTTGGCACGCTTGTCTGTTGAATAGTCAGAAATATCTTCTCCGTCAAAAATGATTTTTCCAGAAGTCATTTTATAAACAGGATTTCCCATAAGAGTGTTACCAAGGGAAGACTTTCCGGCCCCGTTTGGTCCCATAAGAACATGAACTTCGCCAGGATTAATCTGCAGGTTAAGCCCATGAAGGATTTCTTTGTCTTCTACACCTGAAAAAACGTTCTGAACATCAAGCAATGCCATATATAACTCCAATTCACAATTCACAATGCATAATTCACAATTACAATTCATAATTTGTATATGTGAAAACGATATGTAAATGGTGTAAATATTATCTCTTTGATTTAAATATAATAAACCGAAATGATTTTATCAAATTTTGTATTCATTCTCAATTGGTAGGTTTATTTGGTAATAAAATGTTATGGAAATTAAATTGTTGACAAAAAAACGTAATCAATGCAAAATACGGTAAAGATTTCGAATGTTTTACATGCTTAAGAGGTGAAATAATGGATGGCGATATCCTTACTATAGAAGAAGTTGCAAAATACCTTCGCGTATCAGAAAGAACAGTTTACGACTGGGCTCAGAAAGGTGAAATTCCTGCCGGAAAGATCGGAACTGTATGGCGTTTCAAGAAAACAGAAGTCGAAAACTGGGTAAACGCACGCCTTTCATCAGATCTTCAGAAGCAGAATGAACAGTCTGTTCAGGTAAAAAATATTCTTTCTCCGGATCGCATTGTTTTCATTAATCACACATCAAAAAGAGATGCTCTTACACAGCTTAGTGATGTTCTTGGAACAGCTCCACAGGTAAAAAATGCACAGGAACTGACACAGGAAATCATGAACCGTGAAGACCTTATGTCTACAGCAATCGGACGGGGTATTGCAATTCCTCATGTTCGCCTTTCTTCTGTTACTGACCTTGTTATGGCTGTCGGGGTATGTAAAAAGCCTGTAGAAGACTATCAGTCAATTGATGATGTACCGGTTCAGCTCCTCTTTATGATTGCAGCAGCATATAACCAGCACTCATACTACCTGAAAACAATCTCTCATTTCTCAGGAATGCTGAAAAGCGCAGAACTTCGCGAGAAAATGCTTAACGCACAGACAGAACGGGAAGTATACGAATTACTGTTAGGTTAAATAAAGCCTTCTGTACATGGACGCAGGGCGAGTAAAGAGGCGGCGTTTGCGTATAGCAAACTTTCTGAACGTTTAATCCACTACTATCCATTTGCTTCTGTCAGCCTGTTCCTGGGCAATCATTCCCGGAGTGACAGGAGCTGTGGTCTCACACATGAGATAACTTCCATAAGAAGTTTCAAAAGTCTGGCCCTGACCACGGATATCAAAAGCGCAAAGGGCGTGGCTATATTCTCTTGAAATCAGCATAATTGAATCAATTCCTGCTCTCTGCATAATGCAGCACATTAAAAGACTTCTTGAATCGCAGTCATTGCCGTCTCCGCATACGGCCATTATAGGGGGGGTAAGGTCCGAAGAATAGTTTCCCTGTTTTCTTTCATATTTGAAGCCTTGAACCCAGCTTAAAAGACGGCTTACATATTCTGTCTGAGGATCCTCTTTTCGTTTCTTTTCACATTCAGGATAGATTTTTGCAAAAATATCTTCCGAAAACCGGGAAAGACGCCCGTAATTGTCGCGGAAAACAAGGCGGTAGTATCTTTGCCAGGCTTCTTTCCACATAGGATGATTTGCATAAAGGGAAAGGACAGCGAATTCCAGGTCTACAAGAAACTGACTTGCTTCTTCATCAGTTTTATCTATTCTGGAAGTGATTTTTTTACCGCCTATATTAAGGTTTACAGTTTTATCACCTTCTTTTGGGAATGCGTAGGCCAGAAAAATGCCCGGAGTCTGGCAGGTGATGTCAGACACTGTAAGGGAATTTAGAAGAGATATGATAAACTGCTGGCAGGCGTCAAACTGTGCCTTTGGTGCCCAGCAGAGAAGTGTAATGAAATCGCCGCCTTTTTCTGTATAAAGATGTGCGGTAACGGCCCATCCTTTATAAGCCTGGTCCAGAGTCATTTCAAAAGAAGCGATTTCGTCCTGAATGTCAGATTCCCAGTAAACCGGGACCGTTTCATAGGTTGCCTTAAGTTTTTTCAGGTTTGTTTCAAGAACCTTAAGGGCAGTGTGGTCAGGCTTATTTTCTACTTTAAGTACAAATGAAACCGGAATATTTGGATGTTCAAAGTGATAGGAATAGTTTTCTTCGTTTGCGTCCTTTACATTGAAGCCTTCAGGAATATCAAGTGTAAAGTTATATTTTTTGTCAGAAATAATGTCTGCAAAAAGGACATTAAAAGCTAAAAGGAATGTTAAAAAAAGTGTAAGTTTCTTCATTATTTTATCCTTATATATTAAGATTATCGTATGACTGATATTCCTGTTTTATACGAAAATGATGAAATCTACATTATAAATAAACCTTCCGGTGTTTCGGTACAAGGTGGAGCTGGTATTTCTCATCCTTTGGATGAAGAATTTGCAAAGCAGGTTGGACAGAAAGTTTACCTTGTTCACCGCCTTGATAAAGACACTCAGGGCCTTATGATTGTTTCCAAAAGCCCACAGGCTGCTTCCAAGTGGACAAAACTTATTTCCTCAAAACAGGTTCAGAAAACTTACACGGCATATTGCTTTGGTACTCTTTCGAAGAAAAAGGGCGTAATCAACGATACTGTTATTCAGCACGGAGAACATAAAACTGCCGTAACAAACTATAAATTCCTTGAAGAAAAGGATATTAAATGCGGAGAAGAGACAGTCCATATTTCGAAAATCAGTCTTGAACTTCAGACCGGCCGCATGCACCAGATCCGTATCCATCTTTCAAAGAACAACTGTCCTATTATCGGGGATGACAACCACGGAGACTTTAAATTGAACAAACTCATAAAAAAAGAACATAAAATCAAGACATTGCAGCTTTATTCAACCCGCCTTGCAGTGCCTGTAGACGGAAAAAACAAAGTTTTTGAAATTGAAGACGGATTTAATCTGTCTGAAGCTGTGCCCCCTTGTGAAATTTCAAATTAATTAAGGTTTTTATCTTATGGAAAATCCTTTTGAAATATGTTAAACGTTTAAC
>JAHBAD010000119.1 GCA_018385395.1 Treponema sp. | reverse complement strand
ACTTTCCACTTATTAATTAAAACAGATTTCTTATTTTCCAGTGAATAATAATTTGATGAGGTTGCAATTTCATCTGTAAATCCTACCGGAGAATATGGAACATAATTGTCCGATCCTACATCAACAGAACTGCCTAAATCAGAAAGCCATTTATTAAAATAGTCGTCTTTACAAACATCATTAAAATTCAGTTCAATTTCTTTATCATAAGCATAACGGTATTGAAGATAATATTCGAAATATTGATTTGAAAAATTATTTGCGCGTATTCTGATTTTTTCAAAAGGACTGTCCCAGCCAACATAAAAAGCTTCATTCTTTGAGACCGTAAATTCAATATCTTCTGTCAGAAGTCCTCTGTCAGTTTCTGGGGCATAAATTCCGACTTTATTCCAGTTTTCATTTTTCAGCCCGTTAAACCAGGTCGAAAATTTTTCATCTTTCAAGAGTTGTCCCAGTGTAATTTTTGTTCCATCCCACTGGAAATTATCTCCAAGGTCAACCAGCATATAATCCTTGCTATCCAGGTCAGAAAAAACTGTAAGAAAATTTCTATCTTCAGGTGCTTTAAGTCCCAGAGAATTATTAAGACTATGAGCAAACTTACAGGAAGAAATAAGGAAAAGTGATGTGATTAAAAGCAATACTGTTTTTTTCATTTCTTCTTTTTCTCCATAATAGTTTCAATTCCATAAACCTGAAGTTGATAATTCTTTCCCTTATACCGGCCATCGTATGCAATCTCAAAGCCAAAATATCCAATATCCATCTTTTTGATTTTTACATATTTTTTTGATGAATACTGATCATAAATAAAATGACTGAATGGAACTGTAAGTTCATTTGATCCTTTCTTTGCAAAGAATGAGTAAGTAAAACGAGTTTTACCATCTTTCGATAAAAAGACAATGTCGTATTTATTTCCGTCACCAAAATATTTGAAAGTAATACCGTCACCGTTAACCAGATATTTCATTACCATCGCATCGCGGGTTCCCATTCCACCATAACAACTGTCCATATTTGATCCGGTTATAATCACATCCATATAATTTTTAATATAATCTACGCCATCAACCCGACTACTGAAATGTTTAACAAAAACTTTTGAACCAGGTCCTGAACTTGAGGAAAAGATGTTTCTATCTTCAAACGGAGTTCTTTTAACATCATAAATAGTAGTAAAGTTCTTCTTTCCCTTAAGTCCCCCAAGATCGCGAACGGTTACATCATCTTTAGTCCATTCATAAACCACATACTGAAAATCCTGCCAGTCACTGAAGGCTGTTGGACTAATTTTTCTGATAGAACTTGGCAAAGTTATTTTCTGCATACTGCGGCAACCTTCAAAAGCACCATCCGCAATTTCCACAACACCATCAGGAAGAATTACTTCTTTAAGGTTATAACAGTTCTTAAACGCTTCTTTTCCAATTACCCGAACAGTATCCGGAATAGAAATATTTGTAAGATTATAATTATCATTGAAGCCGCTGATTTCAGTAATACCGTCAGAAAAAACAATTTTCTTAATATCACTTCTAAGTTTATAGTCTTTTCCTGAAACAGGACCTTTTTTTGTAATTGTTAAAGTCTGATTTTTTGGCTTCTGTACACGCTTTAATTTTCCAAGCGGTATCTTTGCTCCCACTGTTATGTCATCATAAAAATATTCTGTCGTTTCAAAAAATCCATCGCTACTGAAATTCTTTCCAATGAAACGATCAGCTCCCGAATAATGCATTGTATAACGGACATCAAGGAAATTTAAAAGCGTTACCCCAGCGTCTGCAAAAGCATATATTCCGTGAGGATATGCAGACATCTGTTCTTTACTGAAAACATTTTTCATCAAATAAAGAGGACCATTATTCTGCACATCAAACATATTCATACCAAGACCAAAACCTATATAAGGTCTGAATTCCTGATGGGTTGTAGAAAAACGTGCAAAAGCTTCTGCGTTGTAAATATTTTCATACCAGTTCCAGGAAGCGGATCCTCCAAGATGAAAAAAATTAAAATTCAGAAGCTCAAAGTTCACACCAGCTGCAAGAATATTCTGAGCTGCAAAACTTTCCATTGCCCAATAATTATGTTCAATATTCAAATCAACTTCGATATATGGAAATATAGTGCGGTAACGTTTAAGATTACGGAATTCATTTGGCATATAAACAAGTTCTTCTACCGATTCCATTTCAGTTCCGTCCCCTGTAAGGGCAACAAAATTTTCAGGACGAATAAACAAAGCTGTTTCTTCTGCTTCTGAAAGAGCTGCTATCTTTGCCTTTATTTTTTTATTTATCGTTATAAATTTTATTGCAGAATTATCAGTGGATTCTGCAAGAATTCCATAATACCCTTCAGAAACTTTTTCTTTAGAACAATTCAGTACGATACTTTTTCCATTCTTTTTTGAGTCTGTTACCAGGAACGGGATTCTTGTACTAAGTCCTGTATAATCTGATCTTTGTGAAACCAGAGTGTAAACATTTTCCCCTGAAAGATTTTTTCCTTTTAATTCTATATCAAGTGTATCTTTTGTTCCTTTGGAAATTTTCACACTTTCAATTTCTGGACTCACTGATTCATGATCAATATTTCTTACAAGAAGAAATCGGGTATTTTTTCCCATAGAGTTTTCTGCAGTCAGATTATAATATCCTGGAGGTATATCGGAAGGATTAATATTAAAAGAAAGCTCCATATCTCCCGACTGATTCAAAGGATTAATTCCTGAAACAGTAAGATCCAGTTTTTTACGTTCCTTTGCACTTGCAAACGGATAAGGAATTCCCGAAGTAGACGGAGTAAGAGTAAAACGAGTCTCACCTGAAAATCCACTTCCAGAAACTTTCAGAATATTTCCATTCTGCTTTATTTTATCTGTATCAAGAAGATGAACTTCATAATTCGGATAATATGTAAACTGATCTTCATTGAATACCGGCTCTCTGTTTGCCATTACAAGAATATCTAATGAAGTTTTTTGATTTCCCGGGTTTTCTGCAATAATCTGATAATAGCCCGAATGAAGTTCATCCGGATTATATTCAACAACAACTCCAGGTCTTTCAAAATCACGCCGGGCTATTTTAAGCGGAACTGTTTTTCTCAGTTTATTATATGCTTCAAAATGCCGTCCACCTGACGAAGACTCTTCAACAGGCACCATATAAAACTTTGTTTCTGAAAGGAAAATATTCTTTCCTTTCAGAAAGAAGGAGTATTCAGGGTCACCGGTTTCAGCTAATACATCGTCTGTAAAGGTTTCTGTTTCTGAACGTGTCACACGTAAAACCGGAGATTCCCACTGGATAGATTTTTTAAGATAGTCTGCATATAGATAAGGCTGTGTTTCACCAAGGACCACGAACTGTGCCCACTCAGTAGATTTACCACGGCGCCCAAGCCTGTTCAAAGAAGTAATGGAAACTCGTTTCTGACCAGGATATAAAGGAAGCTGAATAGAAGTTTTCTTTGTTTTCACAGAAGCTTCTTTTACCCACTCCCCGTTATCAAAAGATTCAACATTTATTTCATAACTTTTTGCATTTTCTGTAGGTTTCCACTTAAATGGCTGAATAAACTGATATCTTGTTTCTTCGGAAACAGGTTCCGTAGAAGGTTCTTCAGCCCAGGCGAAAAGAGATACAAAAAAAGCAGTAATAAAAATCAGACTTTTTTTTCTTAAAATCAAAATAAAATACTCCTTGTCTATTATCGGCAGAAATTTATAATTAGATTAGAAAAATCAAATTTTATAAAATTCGGAGTTTTTATGTCATCACCAGATGTTTTATCCTTCAACAAGCCAGCAGAACCTTACAACTGGGAAAGCCGCATTCCACTTGGAAACGGACGCCTTGGAGTAATGATAAAAGGTGACCCCTGCCAGGAAGGTCTTCAATTAAATGAAGAAAATATCTGGTCAGGCGGTCCAATGAACAGAAACAATCCGTCTACTTTTAAAGACATTAAAAAAATCCGCACTCTTATAAAAGAAGGAAAAATCCCTGAAGCTCAGGAAATGGCATACCGCTCCATGGCCGGAAGCCCTGTAAATATGCGGTGCTACCAGAACGCGGGCGACTTTACAATCGATTTTTTTACAAAGAAAAACTTTGGAATCCCAGGCCCTATGCAGGGCCACATAACACAGTTTCCTTCAGATTACAAAATGGAACTGGACATGAGCCGCGGTCTCCACACTGTAATTTTTACAGATGATGAAGGCACAAAATTCACCCGCACCACTTTTGTCTCAGCTGTAAACGATATAATCGTCATGCATGTTCAGGCAGACAAACCAGGTAAAATCAATTTCCGCGGAAACCTTGAGCGCGGAGTCTGGCAGGATTCAGTCTGGACTGACGGCAACAACATTTTCCTTGAAGATGCTCACGGCGTTCCCTTTACTGCAGGAGCCACAGTAATCTGTAAAGGCGGTAAAAAAGAAATTATGGGAACCTGTCTTTGCGGCGAAGACGTCAGTGAAGCAACATTCCTTATTTCAATTAAGGCCTTCAACAAAACTGAAGGAAAAGGTCATCCTAAAAATTTAAAGGATTACGAAAAAGCAATCCGAAAAAACACATGGACTAAAGAAGTTTCTTCACAGCTGGATTCTTTGCGTTCAAACCTGAACGAAGGAAAACTTACTTACGAAAAACTTCTTAAAGATCACATTGCCGAATTCCAGAGTTTTTATAACAGAATGAAATTCGAATTAATTGACAATGAACAATTGACAATGAACAATATTTCAACGCCACAACTTATTCATGAGTTACAGGACGGCGAATCAGATAAGACAAAAATATTGTCAATTGTCAATTCGCAATTATTAATTTCACAATATGCAAACTTTGGACGGTATCTTCTCATTTCCTCTTCAAGAAAACCAGGAAAGCACCCTGCAACCCTTCAGGGTATCTGGAACTGCTACATGGACCCGCCATGGGGAAGCAAATATACAATTAACATCAACCTTCAGATGAATTACTGGGCCGCCTGTATGTGCGCTCTTTCAGAGACAGAAACTACAGTGTTCGATCTTCTTGCCCGCGGCTATGAACGGGGTAAGGAAACTGCAAAAAAAATGTACGGATGCCGCGGGTATGTCATGCATCACAATACGGACCTTTGGGGAGACTCTGCTCCGCAGGACGCCTGGATTCCAGGAACCTACTGGACACTTGGAAGCGGCTGGCTTGCAACCCACATCTGGGAAAACTACGAATACACTCTGGATAAAGAAATGCTCAAAAAGTATTTCTATCTGATTCACGATGCATGTCTTTTCTATGTAGATTTTTTAACGGAAAGCGACTTCAACGCACCGGACGGAAAACCATATCTTATTCTGAATCCTTCAGCATCCCCTGAAAATACATACCGCACAAAAAAGGGAGTTGTTTCTGTTTTCAGTCCGGGATGTGAAATGGACAATCAGATTCTGACACACCTTTTTGAAAGTGCTCTTAAAGCAATGAAAGTGCTTGGAAAAACTGAAAACAAAGAAGAATTCGAATATGTTCTTTCCCATATTAAAAAGCCTAGTTTAAACAGCGACGGTTCAATTATGGAATGGAATGAGGAATTCGAAGAAGTCGAACCAGGACACCGCCACATTTCACATCTTTATGGACTCTTCCCGGGCCACAGCATTTCAATAGATAAAACTCCGGACCTTGCTGAAGCCGCAAAGAAAACTTTGACCAAACGTTTAAGCGCTGGCGGCGGCCACACCGGCTGGAGCCAGGCCTGGATCATAAACTTCCGCGCCGCCCTTCGTCAGGGTGATGAAGCAGGAGAAGCCGTAACAAAAATCCTATCTCATTCAACAAATCCTAACCTGCTGGACGTTCATCCTCCGTTCCAGATTGACGGAAATTTCGGAGCCCTTGCAGGCATTATGAGAATGCTTATTCAAAGTGATTTTGAATTTGATGAAAACGGGAAACCTTCAGTAAAAATCAAGCTGCTCCCTGCCCTTCCAAAAACAGAAATTTGGAAAAGTGGAAAACTCTCGGGCATTAAAGTCCGTGGAAATCTTACAGTAGATTTTGAATGGAATGACTGGAAAGTAACTGATGTAAAAGTAACAGGTGAAACTAGATATCAATTACAGAAGTAATCTGTAATTCAATCAGCTCGCTGCGTTTTCTTGTAAAAGCAAAAATAACAGCACCAGGAACAAAAAGAAAAGCCAGAACACAGAAGGCCTTGAAGCTTTCTGTAAGTTCTGCGTTAAAAGTTTTTGCAAGAAACGGTGCACACAAGAACCCGCATAGCGCTCCAAGAATGGGAACAACAAGAGCAATAACATTGCAGAAAGACTGAAAACCGGTAGAAACATTTGCCTTTACGGTCATGCCCGTTTTCAGTTCAAGCCCTTTAGGATTTTTTGCCTGAAGCACTACATGGCATCCCGACGAACAGGAACCTGTGCAAGTTGAACAGGCATTTTCATCGTAAGGAATAATGTCCACATTTTTTTCGTTTACGCGGCTTACCTTATAAATCTTTCTCATTCTTATTTACCTTTTTTTCTTTCCTTCCAGTTCCAGAAGCCTGCCTTCAATAATTGCTGCAGATCTTGTTTTATGAAGCTCAATATAAGTATCACGAAGATTATAAAGAGCGTCTGCATAATATGGATCAATGGTAACGGCCATTTCAAAACTGTCAGCGGCAAGATCGTATTCATCAGCATTAAACTGAAGAACGCCCATTACATTCCAGAGTCGTTCACTTGCAGGATGAAAATCAAGTCCGTCTTCCACAACTTTAAAACCTTCATCAATCATATGCATGTTCATAAGATGCACAGCAAGAGTTTCGGCAACATCTTCTTTTGACGGACTTATGTGAAAAGCAATTTTAAAAGCTTTCAACGCTTCTGTCATATCGCCTGCATCGCGGTACGTAATTCCAAGGTTATACCACGGAAGATAATTGTTCCGGTCAATATGAATGGCACGGCGCAAACAGGCAATGGCGTCTGAATACTGGCCGTCACGGGCAAAGAGAATAGCCTGATTGTTCAAAACATCTGCACGTTCTTTCATATTATAAATATACTAACAAATTACAGTTTCGGAATCATTGCCTTAAAAAGTTCTTCAATAAGGTCTGCAAAGCTTTTTCCTGCACTTCCACCAAGTTCATGGAAAGTGTGACAGGCTTCATCAATTACTTTAACCCCTTCTTCCCAGGCTTTACCGATACATCCGCTTGATTCCAAAAGAGAAATACATTCTTCAACGGCAGGGCTTTCAATTCCTTCCTCTCGGGCTTTTTCCATAAGCTCTGCAATACGCTTTTTATCTTCAGAGTGATTTTTTACATGAATTAAAACCGGAAGACTCTTCTTTCCTTCCACAATGTCATCCCCGCGCTTTTTACCCACGTTTCCTGTTGTAAGGTTGATCACATCATCAATAATCTGAAAACCCATACCAATGTAACTGGCAGTTTCACCAAGCTTTTCACTCAAACCTTTGTCAGCACCGCCAGCCAAAGCTCCAAGCTGGGCGGCAAGATTTGCGAGAGTTCCCGTCTTTTGACGGACCATAGCTTCATATTCTTTTTCCGACGGGAACACAGACACATTTCTGTGCCAGTAAATATCCATAGCCTGTCCAAGGTGGAGACGGCGAAGCTCCTGACCTACAGTTTTGTGGAGAGCAAGTTTTTGTTCATCTGATATTTCAAGGCTGTCGATTAATGAAAGAGCTTCAAAATAAAACCAGCTTCCGGCGTTCAGCGCTGTATCAAGACCGAAAGAAATGTGTGCGCATGGCTTACCGCGGCGAAGGTCTGCTCCGTCTTCAATATCATCATGAATCAAACTTGCTGTATGAACAAACTCAACAATAGGTGCAAGACTGTAAACCAGGTCAGAGTCTCCGTTTTTTTTTGCGGCCACCATATCTGCAATAAGAGTTGCAAAAAGCGGGCGCCATCTTTTTCCGCCCTGGCTTATAAGATTTGTATTCGGTTCAAGAAGACATTTAAGATATAAATCGCCGTTTTCTGAACAGACTCCTTCAGGAAGTTTTCCGAATGAATTCTGTTTCCATAAGTCATTCAGTTCTGTTACGCGGTGAATTTCATTTTCTATTTTATTTAATCTTTTTTCAAACTCAGGATTCATATAATCCATTATATCAGATATTCCATCCAAAAACAAAAACCCCGGTCCTGCAAACTACAGAACCCGGGGAAAAAACCAAATCGTCTGGAGGACTATTTATCTATATCTCACTCAACGAGCGAAGTATATTCTCTCCAACCTGGGCATTGGTTTCAGCATCGTCTGAAATTCTGGCCAAGGTATTCTGAATGGACACAATTTCGTTATTCAGGTGATTAACTTCTTCACGAAGGCCGTTCATAAATTCGACAACCTTTTTAACCGGATCAATCTGATGTTCAATTTCAGTAGAAACCTGATCAATTATCACAGTGGTTTCTTTAGCGCCTTCAACCATTTCAGAAATTGATTTATTGATTTCTTTATTTCCTACATCAATTTCCATAATTCCCGAAATGATTTCATCTATTGATTTCAACGTTTCTGTTGCCGATTTTCCACTGCTTTCAACATATTTATTAAACTGATCCATTGTTTCTACAGTTTCTTTTACAACTTCAAAGTTTTCCTGAAGGACCGCTTCGATATTCTTAGCGTTGCTTGAAGTATCCAATGAAAGCTTACGGATCTCCTGTGCAATAACACTGAAGCCTTTACCAAGGTTCCCGGCATGAGCGGCTTCGATGGAAGCATTCATAGCAAGAAGATTTGTCTGTTCAGAAATCTTATTGATTGTACGAACAAATCCGTTAATGACCTGTGAATATTCTTCGACTTTTTCAAACTGATGCTTAAGGCTTCCTGCAAGTTCCTTCTGTTTCCCTACCCCTTCTGCCATTGCATAAAGCTGATCTTTTCGTTTTTGGGCTGTTTCAGAAATTGTTGTAACGTTTGCAGAAATCTGAACCATGGCAGAAGAAGTTGTTTCAACATTTCTTGCCTGGTTTTCAGAAGTTTCCTGCATCCGTCCGGCCCCTTTCTGAATAACCTGAATGTTACTTTCGAGTGTGCTGACATTTTTTGAAAGGGTTTCGATTTTTGGAAGAATTACATTAAAAGCTTCGCTGATTACATCAGACTTTTCGGCAGCATCATTTGCTACAGATTTAAGTGCATCACCTATCTTCAGTCCCGATTCCGACTCGGAAACTACCTTTTTTATCTTCTGAACATTTTCATTCTGTTTTAAAGAATCTTTTTTTGCCTTCTCAAGAAGACGGTCATTGTTTGCGACAATGTTTCTAAGGGAAGTTGCAACAAGAATATAAGCCAGTGTGCTGATTACGACAGCAACAATAAATCCTTTCAGATCATTCTGCCGCATCAGCCCGGTTACTGTAAAATTTGAAAGTTCAAAAATCACACCTGCAACAATATCGTAAATCAGAATCTGTTTAAGGCTGACTGCCATAAGTGCATTCATAACACACATACTGGTAACGAAATAAATATTTCTGTAAATAATTGCTGATTCTGCGTAACGGGCTGTTCCAAACATACAGACAATAGTGTCTACACAAATAAGTGCTGTTGTAGAAATTCCTGCGGCAACTTTAATATTTCCTTTCTTTATGAGTGTAAGGGAACAGATCTGCATGGCTACGCCAATAAGGGCGAAACTACCAATTTTTATATTTCCAACTATTAATTCAATGAGACAAAAAAGACAGATTGTAATTAAAACTATAAGATTCCCAATAA
>JAHBAD010000100.1 GCA_018385395.1 Treponema sp. | reverse complement strand
ACTTATGACTTTTCACATATTTCACAGCCCATTTACAAGGAACTTTATCAGAATATAAGGAGTGATATTTTAAATGGAACAATAAAAAGTGGCGAAAAACTTCCTTCCAAACGAACACTTGCACAGAATCTTGGCATTAGTACCATTACAGTTGAAAATGCATATGACCAGCTTATAAGTGAAGGCTATTTATACAGTGAACTTAAAAAAGGATATTTTGTAAGCGACATAAAAAATCTTTCCAAACCTCATCCTTCTTCAACCCAAAAAGCAAGACTTGATATTAAAGTAAACCGAAAACCTTCTTACTATTTTGATTTTGCATCCAACAATGTTGAAACCAAAAACTTCCCTTTTTCCATATGGGCAAAGCTGAGCCGTGAAGTTTTATCAGAAATGCAGGATCAGGTTCTGCAGGTCTCTCCAAGTTCTGGAATTGAAGTTTTAAGAAATGCCATTGCAAAACACCTTTATTCTTTCCGTGGTATGGCAGTTGACCCAAACCAGATTATTATTGGTGCCGGAACAGAAAATCTTTATGAAATCCTCATTAAACTTTTTGGAACGGACAAGACTTTCTGTATAGAAAACCCGGGTTACTCAAAAATCCGGAAGGTTTACGAAATTAATAAAGTTGAATGTGTTTTTGCAAATCTTGATGAAAACGGCATTAACATTCAGGAACTTCGGAATTCAAAGGCTCAGATAGCACACATAAGTCCGAACCACCACTTTCCGACAGGCATTACAATGCCGGCTTCCCGCCGTTATGAAATTTTAAGCTGGGCAAATGAAAAAAAAGACAGATATATAATCGAAGATGATTATGACAGTGAGTTCCGCCAGAACGGAAATCCTATTCCTACTTTGCAGAGTATTGATGCATTTGAAAAAGTAATTTATATGAACACCTTTTCAAAATCCCTAGCTTCCACCATCCGTATAAGCTATATGGTTTTACCGGAACATCTGGCAAACCTTTACTACCAGACTCTGGATTTTTACTCATGTCCGGTTCCAACCTTTGAACAATATACTCTGTCAAAGTTTATTGATGAAGGCTATTTTGAAAAACACATTAACAGAATGCGCCTTTATTATAGAAGAAAGCGTTTAACAGTTTTGAATATTCTTCACAAGAATCTTTCGGATAATGAATGTTCAATTCTTGAAAGTGACTCTGGTCTCCACCTGATTCTAAAGCTGAAAACTTCAGTCACCGACAACGAATTGAAAAAAAGTCTTATGGAAAAGGGAATCAACATCAATATGCTTTCTGAATACTACGACTCAGAAAAAGAAAACCTGCAGCATATGTACATTCTGAATTACTCAAATATAAACCTTGAGAAATTTGAAGAAGCCGTAAAAGTAATAAAAAAGATAATCGGAAATTAAAATTTTACTTCTTCATTAAATCCCTTAAGGTGTATTTATCAAAAAAATCCAGTGTAGTTTTATAAAATTCTTCCCACATTGAAATGGTGCGGCATTCAGATTTTTTTTCACATTCTTCAGCACCGCACTCCAGGCACACCACAGGTGCAAGACTATCTTCTGTCAGCTCAAGGATTTCACGAACAGGATATTTTTCCGGGGAACGGTTTAATCTGTAACCGCCGCCTTTTCCATGAACTGCATCAACAAAACCTGCCTTAGAAAGCATTGTCATTATTGATTCAACATATTTCTGAGAAATCTTCTGCCGCTCAACTACATTTCGTAAAGCAATATAACCTTCTGCTTCCTGATGCTCCGCAATATCAATCATCACTCTAAGAGCATAACGCCCTCTGGTAGAAACAATCATTTTCTGATTCCTCCATATCAACAAAAATAACCTGATTGCATTTTACGAAAAAACAAAAACATCAATCAGACTCATTTCTTTCTATAAACATTTCGGCATCTTCATGACCGTATTTTTTTTCGAGTTCTTTATATGTACCTGGTGTTTTTGACACAATTTGAGAAGAATCTTTTGATTTCGGTTTATTCTTTTTTATAATGCTGTCGGTGTGAGAATACTGACGGCGCATCATTGCATAATATTCGTTATCGTCCATTTTGCCACCGTCAGTATTATATTATTAATTTGCAGATATGGTAATATCTACAGAGCAAGTTTGCAGATGTTTGCAACAACAGCCTGCCCCTTTTTACTGTATATACCAAAAATATACACTTTTGTTAGCTTTCTGAACAGGAGTGCTTTGAACAGTTTCCACAATAGGGGCAGCCTGTACATTTGCCTTTTCTTTTATCTTTTACGATAGTAATTACCGCTATTGTTACAGCAGAAACAATTACTGCCAGAACGATTGCTGTTGCCATAAAAGCCTCCTCATTCAAATTATATACCATTTCCAGGCATTTGTTTAATTGTATTCTTTCTTCAAATTTTTCTTAGACTGTATATAAAGGTATACATAAATAAGGGCAAATACACAGGTAATAATTAATCCGCCAAGGAATCCTGGCCCGAAACTGCCTGTTGTGATCAAAGTTCCCGCCTGGAACACAAAATATCCTACAATGTAACCTGTACTGAGCATGTATCCAACGCCACCCCAGAACCATTTTTTCGATTTCATTTCGCTTCTCATAGCTCCAAGAGCTGCAAAACAAGGCGGTGTGTACAGATTGAACATAAGGTATGCAAGCGCTGCAACTTTTGTAAGTCCCATAATCATGGCAACTTCACTTCCAGCCCCTTCCATCATTTCAAGCTCTTCTGTATCAATAAAGTTTGTAATGGCAAATACTGTAGCAAGGGTTCCGACTACATTTTCCTTTGCAATGAACCCTGTAATAGCAGCAGCCGCAAGCTGCCAGCAGGCAACCCCAACAACAGGTACCAGAAGATATGCAAATGGGGACGCAATAAGAGCAAGAATTGAATCGGCACCGTCTTCTGCAGCAACCTGGAAAGAAGGCGTAAAAGTGGCCATAATCTGCACAATTGTGTTACAAAGTAAGATAATTGTGCCCGCTTTAACGATATATGCTTTACCGCGTTCAAGCATAGACTTACATGCAAACTTCAAGCCTGGAACTTTATATTCAGGAAGCTCGATAATAAAGAAGTTTTTGCGGAATTTAGCACTATTTATTGCCTTAATCAGGAGCGCACCAAGCAGAATAAGGCCGATTCCGACAAAATACATAACAGGTCCAACCCATGTACTTTCAGGAAAGAATGCACCGGCAAAAAGTGCAATTACTGGAAGTTTTGCACCACAAGGCATGAATGTACAAAGCATTGCTGTTGCGCGGCGTTCCCTTTCATTTTTAATTGTACGGCAGGCCATAATAGCCGGAACGCCGCATCCTGTTCCAATAACCATAGGAATAACTGATTTTCCAGAAAGTCCTACGCGCTTGAAAATCGGGTCCAGAACAACAGTTGCACGTGCCATGTATCCGCAGTCTTCCAGAAGTGCAATAAGGAAGTACATGATCATAACAAGAGGAAGGAATCCTACAACAGCCCCGACCCCTCCAATAATACCGTCAGCAAGAATAGCTGTAAGAATTGGGTTTGCTTTTTCAAGTTTGCCTGCAACAACGTCCTGAAATGCTTCAATCCAGCCGGCAAGCAGTTCCGAAAGCCAGGTTCCCACTGTTGACTGTGAAATATAAAATACAAGCCACATAACCAAAGCAAAAATAACAAGTCCTGCCACAGGATGTGTAATGATTCTGTCAATTTTATCTGATTTTGAAACTTCCTTTACCTCAGCTTTCTTTATTTCTACTTCAGAAACAAGTGCTTTTACAAAGTCAAAACGGGCACGATCCGCAGCTTCAATTTCAGCCTTTTTTGTAACATCTGCTTTTCCTGCATTATAAGGAGCTTCCTGTTTTGTGCAGGAAACTTTTACGGCTGCTTCAACCACTGCTTTAAGATTTTCCCCTTTTTCTGCTACAGTTTTTACAACAGCACAGCCAAGCCTTTCTGAAAGCAGTTTATCATCAATTTTTGTGCCATTTTTTTCGTTTATGTCGCTTTTATTCAATGCTACTACAACAGGAATTCCAAGTTCCAGAAGCTGTGTTGTAAAGAAAAGACTTCGGCTTAAATTTGTTGCATCTACAATATTGATAATTGCATCAGGATTTTCATTTTTTACATAACTTGAAGTAATTGTTTCTTCGTTTGTAAAAGGACTCATAGAATATGCACCCGGAAGGTCTACAGCAATTACTTCTTTCCCGCTTGAGGCATATTCAGCCTTTACAGCATATTCTTTTTTGTCTACGGTTACACCCGCCCAGTTTCCTACATGTTCACTCAGGCCCGTAAGTGCATTGAACATGGTTGTTTTTCCGGAGTTTGGATTTCCGGTCAAAGCAATTCTCATTTTTATATCTCCTCTGTTAGTCTAAACTAACACTTTGTCCAAAAAAACAGGTTCTTTATTACAAATCACCTTCTTCTGAAAACTATGCAGCTTCTACTTCAATTACATCAGCCAGTTCTGAATCAATATTATAGCGGGCATCTTTTACCCCGATTGTCAGACTGTTGCGTTTTTTTGCGATAAGGGAGATTTTTTCTCCGGAGTAACAACCCAATGTGAAAAGAAATGAAGTGAATTCTTCATCATTTGTAGAAATTTTTACGATAAGATATTCCTTTTCCGGTGAAACCGTTGATAATTTCAAATAAATCTCCTTGTTAGTTATACCTAACTAACAAGATTAATATACACTAACAAGTTATTAGTGTCAACTATCTGATTTTTTTTCTGAATATTTGTATAATAAAAATATGAGCACTTCACCAAACTATAACCGTACACGAACTGCCTGCTATCTTGGATTCATCACTCAGGCAATCTGTGCAAATTTTGCACCGCTTCTTTTTCTTACTTTTAATAAAACCTATGAAATCAGTTTAGGCATGATTGCCTTGATTCCAACTGTTTTCTTTTTTACGCAGCTTATAGTTGATATCCTTTGCGGACTTTTTGTTGACCGCATCGGTTACAGAAAATGCGTTGTAGCATCTGAGGTATGTTCCGCTCTGGGGCTTATAGGTCTTGCTTTCCTTCCGGACCTTTTTTCAACTCCTTTTATTGGAATCATAATCGCAGTAATTATTTATGCTGTTGGATCAGGCCTTATTGAAGTTCTTGTTAGTCCCATTGTGGAAGCCTGCCCTTTCGAAAACAAAGAAGCCACAATGAGTCTTCTCCACTCTTTTTATTGCTGGGGCGTTGTAGGCGTAATATTGATTTCATCTCTGTTCTTTACATTTTTTGGCATTGATAAATGGAAGATTCTGGCCTGTCTTTGGGCTCTTCTTCCTATATATAATATTTTCAATTTTGCCACCTGTCCAATTGAACGTCTAACAGAAGACGGAAAAGGAATGACTTACTGGCAGCTTTTCAAAGTTCCTCTTTTCTGGGTAGCCGTAATTCTTATGATCTCGGCCGGTGCTTCAGAACTTTCAATGGCACAATGGGCTTCAGCTTATGCGGAATCTGCCCTGGGACTTTCAAAAACTGTATGTGATCTTGCAGGTCCATGTATGTTTGCAGTTACTATGGGCATAAGCCGTGTATTTTATGGAAAGTTTGGTGACAGAATCAATCTTCAGAATTTCATGATAGGTTCAGGACTTCTCTGCATTGTGTGTTACCTTATGGCGTCCCTTTTTGAAAGTCCCGCTGTAGGACTTGCCGGCTGTATTCTCTGCGGATTTTCTGTAGGCATTATGTGGCCAGGTACAATCAGCATTTTCTCAAAGCTTCTACCAATGGGCGGAACTGCCATGTTTGCCCTTCTTGCTATGGCAGGCGATCTTGGCGGTTCTACAGGGCCTGCAATGGTAGGAAACATTTCTGAAAAACTTGGAAACAATATGCACCTGGGTATGCTTGCAGGGGGAATCTTTCCCGTAGTGCTTGTTGTATGTGTATCCCTTTTGAAAATCAGAAATAATAAGAAGTAATGGCGTTATAGCTTTTTTCTATATCTCAACATAAAAACATAGTATTTCACCAGGTAAAAGGATTCCTGTATATTTTAGTCATAAAACAAACCTACTTGTTTAGTAGGAATAAGAAACAAACACCATCACAAGGCTTTCATCCTTGAACGAACCGATGGCAAGTGAGGTAAAATTATGGCAAATTACAAATTCGAAACTCTTCAGTTACACGTTGGGCAGGAATCTGCAGACCCGGCAACAGACAGCCGTGCTGTACCAATTTATCAGACAACAAGTTATGTTTTCCGTAACTCACAGCATGCAGCAGACCGCTTCGGCCTTGCAGATGCAGGTAACATTTACGGACGCCTTACAAACTCAACTCAGGATGTATTTGAAAGACGAATTGCAGCCCTTGAAGGCGGTGTTGCCGCTCTGGCAGTTGCTTCAGGTGCTGCAGCAATAACATATGCAATTCAGGCTCTGGCTCAGGCAGGAGACCACATAGTAGCTCAGAAAACAATCTACGGCGGAAGTTACAATTTGCTTGCTCACACACTTAAAGACTTTGGTGTTGAAACAACATTCGTTGATGCACATAACCTTTCAGAAGTTGAATCTGCAATCAAACCAAATACAAAAGCACTTTATCTTGAAACCCTTGGTAATCCAAACTCAGATATTCCAGACCTTGATGCTCTTTCTGCAATTGCAAAAAAACACGGACTTCCGGTTGTAGTAGACAACACTTTCGGAACTCCATATCTTTTCCGCCCGTTTGAACACGGTGCAAACGTAGTTGTTCACTCTGCTACAAAGTTTATCGGCGGTCACGGCTCTTCTCTTGGCGGCATCATTGTAGACGGCGGAAACTTTGACTGGAAGCTTTCCGGAAAATACAAAAACATTGCAGAAGCAAACCCAAGCTATCACGGAATCAGCTTTGCAGACGCTGCAGGAACTCAAGCTTTTGTAACATATATCCGCGCTATCCTTCTTCGCGACCAGGGTGCATGTATTTCTCCGTTCAATGCATGGATTCTTCTTCAGGGAACAGAAACTTTGAGCCTGCGCCTTGACCGCCATGTAGAAAATACAAAGAAAGTTGTTGAGTTCCTGAAAAACCATCCGAAAGTGGAAAAGGTTAATCACCCTTCACTTTCAGATCATCCGGATCACGCCCTTTATGAAAAATACTTCCCTAACGGCGGTGCTTCAATCTTCACTTTCAATATTAAAGGTGGAAAAGAAGAAGCCTGGAAGTTTATCGACAACCTTAAGATTTTCAGCCTGCTGGCAAACGTAGCAGATGTAAAATCACTGGTAATCCATCCGGCTTCTACAACCCACAGCCAGATGACAGACGCCGAACTTGCAGATGTTGGAATCTCTCAGAGCACAATCCGTCTGTCTATAGGAACTGAGCATATTGACGACATTATCGAAGATATTAGTCAGGCTTTAGCACAAATCTAATTCGACGAGTTTTTCTGTTTTTTCCTAAGGAAAAATGGGAGCCTCTTGCGACCAAAGAAAAACTCGCTAAGCAAACCGAAGGTTTGCGACGCATATTGACGACATTATTGCAGATTTGGAAAATGGATTTGCAACTTTATAAAAACTGAAATGGACCCGGTCATCCTGAACGAATGTGAAGGATCTTCTGGCCCCTCAATAAAGGAGAATTAAAAATGGCAAAAATCGCAGAAAGTGCAACAGAACTTATTGGTGGAACACCAATCCTTAAATTGAATAATTACGCAAAAGATTCACAGGCAACAATCCTTGCAAAACTTGAACTTTTTAATCCTGCAGGTTCGGTAAAAGACCGTATTGCTTACCGCATGATCATCGATGCAGAAGAAAAAGGAACTCTTAAACCTGGAGCAACAATCATTGAACCAACTTCAGGAAACACTGGAATCGGTCTTGCTTCAGTAGCTGCAAGCCGCGGTTACAAAGCAATCCTTACTCTGCCTGACACAATGAGTGTTGAACGCAGAAACCTTCTTAAAGCTTACGGTGCAGAACTTGTTCTTACAGAAGGCGCAAAAGGAATGAAAGGTGCCATTGCAAAGGCTGAAGAACTGAAGAATGAAATTCCTGGCTCAGTAATCCTTGGCCAGTTCACAAACCAGGCAAACCCTGCCGCTCACTTTGATACAACAGGTCCTGAAATCTGGGAACAGACAGACGGAAAAGTTGATATCTTTGTTGCCGGGGTTGGAACGGGCGGAACTTTAACAGGTGTTGGAAAATATCTGAAGTCAAAAAATCCAAACGTAAAAATCGTTGCTGTTGAACCTGCAACTTCACCTGTTCTTTCAAAAGGAACTGCAGGTGCACATAAAATCCAGGGAATCGGAGCAGGCTTCGTTCCTGAAACACTTGATACTTCAATTTATGATGAAGTTCTTGCAATTGAAAACGAAGACGCCTTTACAGAAGGACGCGCCTTTGCACACAGCGAAGGAGTTCTGGTAGGTATTTCAAGCGGTGCTGCCCTTAAAGGCGCCAGGATTCTTGCCGAACGTCCTGAAAACAAAGGAAAAGTAATCGTAACTCTTTTACCGGACAACGGAGACCGCTACCTTAGTACAGCATTATTTTCAGACTAGTTTCTGAATTTTTAATTTGCCGGAGGCACTTTAGTTTGAAGTGCCTCTTTTTTTTACCCGAATACAACATCCAGAATCATCATGAGAACAAAACCCAAGGAAAATGCAATTACCCCTATATTTGAATGTTCTCCTTCTGACATTTCGGGAATAAGTTCTTCAACCACAACATACATCATGGCTCCTGCTGCAAAACTTAAGCAGTAAGGAAGAACCGGCGTAAAGAATGAAGAAAGGAGAATAACAAGAACTGTGCTCACTGGTTCTACAATTCCCGAAAGAGATCCAAAAAGAAATGCATGGCGCTTTTTCATTCCACTCTGGTGGAGCGGCAAAGAAAGAATTGCACCTTCAGGAAAATTCTGGATTGCAATACCAGCGGCTAAAGCAAGTGCTGCTCCATAACTTATTCCGGAACCTTCTGTAAGCATTGCAGCATATACAACACCAACAGCCATTCCTTCAGGTATATTATGGATTGTCACGGCAAGAAGCATCATGGCATGTTTTGAAAGACTGGATTTTAATCCTTCAGGCTTTCCACTGTTTACATGAAGGTGTGGAACAAGAACGTCTATGAGAAGCAGGAATCCTATTCCAAGCAGAAAACCACAGGCGGCCGGAACGAATGAAAGCTTCCCCATACCGGCATTCTGTTCCGCCTGCTCCATTGCCGGAATCAGGAGGCTCCACATACTGGCGGCGATCATAACGCCTGCTGCAAAGCCTGAAAGGACCTTATCAATTTTCTTTCCGATGTTTTTGAAAAGAAAAACACAGCCAGAACCTAAAGTTGTTCCCAAAAACGGAATCAGAATAGCAAACCACATAATTTTAGAATATACTAACATTTTATAGGAAAATCAATAAATTTCAGACGGAAGAATTACTCCCGGTTCCCACAGGGCAAATTTTCGTAAAACTTTATTTCCACGGGGAATGTCACACTGATTGGGTTTTGCTAACGCAAAACCTTTGTAAAAGTGATATAACTGACTTTACCGTATATGTTCATATATTAAAAAGAATATTAGGAATGGCTGTTTGCAGTAACAATATTTTAAACCGCAGGCGGCTTGACTGCCTGTCGGCTTTGAAAATTATGATTTATTTATATTTTACTACCAGGCTTCGATTCTTGAACCAAGATTGTTTGGAACACCAACAAGCTGAATATCAAATTTAAGAGATGGTTCAACCCATTCACTTGCATTATGAATTCTAAGGGAAAGTGTCCAGCCATTATCGCATATTATTTGAATTGTATTTGTAGAATCTTTCTTAAAATCCATTTTCAAAATTTCTGTTGGCATTTTAAGACGAGTGATTTTATACATCTCTTTTTGAACTTTTGTGGAAAGCCCAAGAGTTCCATAAATATTGAAAGGTTTTACTTCTGTTGTTCTTTCTTTTGTGTGTTTTATTACTTTGTAGAAATCATTTCTACCTAAAAGATAGTTTAATAATTTTTCTGGTACATCTGAATGCAATTCATTTAATGCTGATAATTCTTCCAAAAATGCTTTACCGCTTCATGATTGTTTTTGCAAGAAAGACCGATGTTCCAGCCTTTTTCATTGCGAACGCAAAGTACATCACGAACATCGCCTTTTTGTCCTTTTTTATCGGGTGTTCCGGCAGTCAAGCTGCCGTCGGGCTTTTCAGGGTTCCGCTTTCGCTTCATTCCTACGCTATCGCTACGGAACGGCTTCGCCGCCCTTACAATCCCTAACACTTTCTTATCAGTAACCAATAAGCAAAATTCCTTTTAATGGAAGTTTTATTCTATTTGAAATATACATTGTTTCAAGAAAAGTATGAATAATATTAAAATCTGCATGAGTTCTATAAATATTTCTTACGGCAAGGAGAAGATACTCAACATCGAACATCATACAGGCTTCAAAAATGTCTTTTAAGAATTGATTATTCTCTGTTGCTCAACCAGCTTCTACTTCAATAACAATTCTTCCGTCTTTGCTTAAAGCATCAGCGTAAAAAGACTTGTCTACGCTATTGTCTTTTCCGAAAAGAACTGGAACATCTATTTTATCATTTTTACCTTTCCCAGTTTCAACTGTAAAAGATTCTTGCTCAAAAAAAAGGTCTAACCTTTGCTAGAACATCATTCGATTTTAATTCTTTTGAATTTGAATCTATTTCGTTCTCAACAGATTTAAAAGACTCGATAATCATTTTAATTTCATTTGTTATACCTTGTGAGCGTGGGAAAAACTGGTATTGAATCATAATGCCTCTTTTACATATCTTTCAATTACTTCATCTGATTCATTTAAGACATTTTGCGGTACAAAAAAGAAAATCTGCTCGTCAATATATTTTGCTTCTTCTGAATCATAACTAGAACTATCTGAAAGAAGGTCAGAATTAAGTTCTTCACAAGATATAATATAATTCAGATTTTCATTTTGAAAATAAACGGATTTGTATGGATAAGTTTTCCCTTTATATTCAAAATATTCCATAACTATACTTCCTTATGCAACAAATGAAAGAGGCTGTTTTTCCTCAACAAGTTTTACAAAATAACGGTAAAGTACATTTCTTTTGTCATCCAATTTTCTTGGACCTGCTAAAGAGAAACCCTGGCATGGAAAACCACCAATAATAAAAGGTGTTTTTGGAATTGAATTGAAATCTACTTGTCCGATGTCGCCTTGAACGACTTCTGCATCAGACCAAGCACGGTGTGTTTCGCAGGCATCTTTGTCAAAATCATTTGCCCAAACAGTTTGAAAACCCTGATTTTCAAACCCCATGTCCAGACCGCCTGCCCCACTAAACAGTGATACCAGGGGAATTTTCTTTTTGTCCATACAAATACCTCCATACGAGTATAAACATGAC
>JAHBAD010000096.1 GCA_018385395.1 Treponema sp. | reverse complement strand
GAGTTCTTTATTTCTATATTGATGGGAGTTTCTGAAAAATCGTTGATTGCTTTCTGATTGTTACATGAAAAGAAAGAAAATCCGATTGCCAGTCCCACCACGGTAATCAAAATCTTTTTCATAGGTGATTTATTGTAATAAATTTCTGTCCGATTGAAAAGAAGACAAAAAATTTGTTAGAATAAAGTATTATGAAAGAAATGGTGGCTATGCTATTGTCACTTATCGGAAACCTGGGCTTCCTTATGTATGGTATGAAGCTCATGAGTGACGGCGTCCAGAAAAGTGCAGGGGAAAAACTCCAGCGCACTCTTGCAATGATGACGGGAAACCGCTTTATCGGGCTCATTACGGGAATGGTCATAACCATGATTATTCAGTCTTCCGGTGCAACTACTGTAATGGTTGTTACATTCGTAAACGCCGGACTGCTTACCCTTACACAGTCTGTTGGTGTGATTTTTGGTGCAAATATCGGTACTACTATTACAGCCTGGATTGTTTCTATTTTCGGGTTTAACTTTAAGATTTCGACATTCGCCATTCCTATCCTTGGTTTCGGATATTTCTTTTCAATTATAAAAAAAGGAAAATACAAGAATATTGCAGAAGCTGTAATGGGATTTGCCCTTCTGTTTATTGGTTTAAGCGGTCTTTCAGATCTCTTTACCGATCCTGCAAAGTTCATGTGGCTTGGTCCTATTCAGAGCTGGGGAATCGGTTCAATTCTTCTTGGATTCGTTATCGGTACTTTCTTTACAGCTTTGCTTCACTCTTCTTCAGCATTCAGTGCAATTGTTATTGCCCTTGCATATAACGGAATTGTTCACTGGGAGTTTGCAGCTGCCCTTACTCTTGGTAGTAATATCGGTTCCACAATTGATGCTGTTCTTGCGGCAGCTGGAACAAGAGAGGATGCTAAACGTGCTGCCCTGATTCACGTATTCTTCAACATATTCGGTACTTTTATTGCTCTTATTTTCTTTAATCCGTTCCTGTCACTGGTTACTGCATGTACACCAGGCGGAATAAACGGAAATATGGCAATCCGCATCTCAATGCTGCATACAGTATTTAAGGCTCTTTCCGCTGTCATTTTCCTTCCTTTGGTTAATCCTTTGGTTAAGCTTTCTAAAATTTGTATTAAGAATAAACCTGAATCAAAAGACGGAAAATATATTCTTGAATTCCATGATACTCCGGGAAAAGAAAACCTTACAGCTCATATTATGACTGCTGAAAAAGCCATTGCCGATATGACTGATGTTGTAACTGAAATGTTTGACCGTATTCAGGTGGGTGTAAAACACCGGAACAAAGACTTTATTGACGAACATATTGAAGTGCTTAAGCAGGAAGAAGATTACTGTGACCAGATGCATGAACAGATTGTAAAATATCTTGTAAACTGTGAGAAACTTCCGGTTACTGCCAAACAGGTTAATAATCTTTCTTTAATGACACAGATTGTTGATGAACTTGAAAATATGAGTGATAACTGTTTTACAACTTCCATGCTTCTTGCAAAATCTGTTGAAAAGAAGATGAAATATCAGCAGGAAGATATGGAACAGGTTATTCCTTACGTAGAACTTGCCCGCCAGTTCCTTCAGTTTATCCGCATAAATATCAATAAACACCTTGATTCTGATAAACTTGCTATGGCAACTGAACTTGAAAATTCTATTGACCAGTGGCGTAAAGACCTTAAGAAAGTTGCAAGAAAGCGTCTTGAGTCTGGTGCAGATGTTAAAGCAGAGCTTGTGTTCCTTGATATTATCCGTCAGATTGAAAAAATCGGGGATAACTGTTTCAGTATTTCAGAACTTCTTACACAAACTCTTTAATTATTAATCTCTGGATTTTACAAAGAAACGCCCCATAAGGTCTTTTGTCTGAAGGACATTTATGAAGGCGTTTTCGTCTGCTTTCTTTATTTCCTTAATAAGACCGCTTGCTTCTTCTGATGAAACAACAGTATAAAGCATGTGGCG
Organism: Treponema sp.; assembly: GCA_018385395.1. GTDB lineage: Bacteria > Spirochaetota > Spirochaetia > Treponematales > Treponemataceae > Treponema_D. The sequence goes on along the minus strand of JAHBAD010000096.1, from coordinate 4,903 downwards.
TTCAGCCCCTTCGTAGCATCCTTTTCCAGTAAATAGGGTAGCATCGTGATTTGTCAGGCTTTTAATCAATTTATAAATATCTTCATGTTTATTGCTGATAATAAGAAGGGTTGTTTTGTTATAGCGTTTGTATAAAAGGTTCAGTACCTGGGTTGAAGAATACTGGAAAATGATAGAATAAAGTGCTCTGTTCCAGCCAAAAAGGAGACCGGCAATAAAAAGAACGATGCAGTTCAGTCCGAATATAAGTCCCCAGGCACTTTTCCCGGTTTTCTGTGAAATGTAAATAGAGATAAAATCGGTTCCACCGCTTGTTGCCCCTGCAAAAAGACACAGGCTTACAGCCGTTGCGTTTATAATACCACCAAATATCGCGCAAAGAAGGATATCATCAGTTATGTTCATTCCGGGAATAAAATCTGTCAGGAGACCAGAAATAATAATCATATAAATTGAATAAAGGGTAAAGTTTTTTCCTACAGTTTTGAAACAAATTACTGCCGGAACTACATTCAGTGCCCAATAGAACAAACTGTATGGAATTTTAATTCCAAGAAATTTATCAAAAGATTCTTGTATGAGAAGAGTGATTCCCGAGAATCCACCTGGAAGAAGTCCTGCAGAATGAACAAGAGTATTGATGTTCATAGCCATAAGGGCAGCCCCTAATGTTACAAGAGTGAAACGTACAGTATGATGTAAAAATCTGTTTTTCATATTTATAGTATAACCTAAAAACATTAAAAAAAATCCACAGAAAACCGGTCTGTGGATTTTTATGAATTTGTTCTAAAATTTGAATGCTTTTGTATTAGCAGTTACCGATATAGTACTTTTTCTTGCCGCGGCGGATGATTACGATTTCACCACCAATAGCCAAGTCTTTACCGATAACTTTGTTTTCATCAGTTTCAACAATTCCGTTTACTGTAATGGCATTTGCCTTCAGGAATTCGCGGGCTTCACGGCGGCTTGAAGCAATTTTATTGTTTACAAGTACGTCGATAAGTGGGGAAGATTCTTTAAGATCAAAACCTGGAACCGATTTCATTCCTGTTTTAATGTCTGCAACTGAAAGTCCTGAGAAATCACCCTGGAAAAGCTTTACAGAAACGTTTACAGCGTTGTCCGCTTCATCTTTTCCGTGAAGGTCTTTTACAACTTCCCAGGCAAGAGTTTTCTGTGCAACGCGTGTTTCTGGGTGTTCTTTCTGTTCTGCCATAATCTTTTCAATTTCTTCACGGCTCAGGAATGTGAATACTTTAAGATATTCTTCTACTTTTCCATCGTCTGTGTTGATAAGGTACTGGTAGATTTCGTAAGGACTTGTCTTATCTTTATCAAGCCAGAGAGCATTTCCTTCAGATTTACCGAATTTTTTTCCTGTTGAGTCAAGAATAAGAGGCATTGTAAATGCGTATGCTGTTTTATCAAGCTTTTTGCGAATAAGGTCTACACCAGTTGTAATGTTCCCCCACTGGTCTGAACCTGCAACCTGCATTATACAGTTCTTTGCTTCAAACAGGTGAAGAAAGTCGTATCCCTGAAGCAGCATGTAAGAGAATTCTGCAAATGTGATTCCTGTTTCAAGACGGCGGCGGATAATGTCTTTATCAAGCATGTAGTTAACGTTGATGTATTTACCGATGTCGCGAAGAAAGTTCAGGAATTCGTAGCCTTTCATCCAGTCGTAGTTGTCTACAAGTTCAGCAGTTGGAACAAGGCGGGAAATCTGTGAGCGGATTCCGTTGATATTTGCAGTTACTTTTTCTTCAGAAATGATTTCACGCTCTGCTGTAGGGCGAGGATCACCAATACGGCCTGTAGCACCACCACACAGGAGAATAGGGTGATGACCTGCGTTAGCAAGGCGTTTTGCCATACAAAGAGACGAATAATGACCTAAATGAAGGGAGTCTGCTGTTGGGTCAGTTCCCCAGTAAAAAGAGAAAGATGTTCCGTCTAATGTTTTCTGTAAATCTGCTTCTTCACCGGCAATATCTTTAATAAGACCACGCCATTTAAGGTCTTCGAAAAGTGTCATTTTATCCTCCTATGGACATTTTTTTTGAGTTTAAAATTTAATAATGATTTGTCAAGAAATATTACGGGGGTTTTAGGGGGTGTCCCCCTAGGCGAAAGGGGGGTGCTGCAACAAAGTGCAGCACAGGGGAAAGACTTTTCCCCAAACATCTTCTACCTGTTAGCTGAAATTATTTCTGGCGGAATGTGATGCGTCCTTTATCCAGATCATAAGGTGAAAGTTCAACCTTAACGCTGTCACCAGGAACGATTCTGATGTAGTGTTTGCGCATTTTTCCTGACAGGTGAGCCATGATTACATGTCCATTCTGCAGTTCTACTCTGAAAGTTGTGTTTGGCAGAGCTTCTTTAACGATTCCTTCTACTTCAATAGCCTCTTCTTTAGCCACGATTCCTCCAAAATTGTCGAAAAATAATGAATTTTTTAGTTGCTTTTTCGACTTTTTGCTCTTAAATTAGTATATACTATATAATAAACCAAAACGCTTTGCAACAATGCTAAAACTACCGGGAAAACGTTGTGGGGCAGTTAAAAAAGGTGGGTACATTATGAATCAGAAATTTTTAAACAGTATGAAAAAACAACTTCAGGAGCAGAGAAAAAGTATCATTGAATCGCTGGCTTCCCAGACAGATGATATGAAAAATCTTGTAAAAACTGTTGAATCTGGAGATGAAGCAGATGTTGCCGCAGATGCAATCGACAGAACACTTCTTACTGCTCTTGGAACTCAGGATGCAAAACGCCTTCAGCAGATTGATAACGCTTTGGATCGTATTATTCAGGGAAAATATGGTCGTTGTATTGGCTGTGGTAAAGATATTCCACAGGCTCGTCTTGAAGCACTTCCTTACACACAGATGTGTATTACTTGTGCAAGTGCTGAAGAACGCAGAAACCGCTAAAAATCAGACTTTTATATAAAAACATAAGGGGCTGTCCAATAAGTTTGCATTAGGGTGGTTGAGTTTATCGAAACCACCACATTTAGTGTAGCAGTCATTTCGACGAGTTCAATGAGCGCTACACTCATTACTTTGGGGACAGCCCCTTTTTTTGTCCTTTCTTTACTGATTATTCTTCTTTTGCAGCGTTCAAAACGGCAATAAGAGCGTCTTTTGCAATAATGTCAGATCCTGATTTTTCAAAGAGCAGAGGATAAGGGGTTTTACCTTTATAGTTATTCTGATATTTCAACCATGAATCTTCATCATTGATTCCCCAGACTGTAACACTTGTTATACCGTGGTTTTCACCTGATTTTGCATACTTTTTGAACAATTTGAAATAATCTCCGTAAAGTTTTGCAAGACCTTTCTTTTCTGTGCTGCTTTCTTTGTCGGCTCCGATATCAAGTTCTGTTACATGGATATCAAGTCCAAGTGCTATATATTTTTTCAAAGCGGATTCGTATTCAGAAACTTTAGGCCATCCATAACCTACGTGACTCTGCATACCCATTACATCAATACGGGCACCAGGAGTTTTCTGGATGTCTTCAATAAGTTTGAGAATAGTGCCTGTTTTTGAGCCCATATATTCGTTGTAATCATTGTAACAAAGTTTTACATCTTTCGGAGCATATGTATTTGCATAAACAAATGCGTTTGTTATGAAACTGTTGTCATTGTAAATCTGATACCAACGGGACCCTCCGTTTGAAGGAGCTTTTCCTGAAGTTCCAGAAGTTTCACCGCGGAGCCCTGATGCATCATCGGCACAGGCTTCGTTTACAACGTCCCATGCATAAATTGCACGGTATTCGTTTTCTTCTTCCCATTTTTTTTGATGTTCAAGAACTGTTTTAATGTACCATTCCTGACGTGCATCCATTTCATCTTTTGATACAAGGTCTCCTGATTCACTGTAATTTGTTCTGAAGAACCATTCTGGTGTCTGTGAATGCCATACAAGAACATGTCCGCGCATTTTCAGTCCGTTGTCCTTACAGAATTTAAGACAAGTATCCATTCCACCAAAGCCATTACTTGTATTATTTGTAGTTGGAAGATTTGCCGGAACTTTGATTGTTTTTCCTTTAGAACTTGTAAAATCTTCAGTTTCTGAAGGTGTTCCCCAAAGAATGAACTGAGGCTTCATTTCATTTCCCATGGTGATTGAACTGGCGTGCTTTTTGAGGAGGGCTGCTTTTGTAGAATTTGTAATTTCTCTCATTTCTACCGCAATTCCAAAATGACTGAAAATACCAGATTCTACCCAGGTTTCTTTCAGTGAAGCAACTTTGTCCCAGGTCTTGGCTCCAACAAGAACTTTTTTATCATATTCAATCGTGAGAATTAGGTTTGAAATCTTGATTTCGAATTCAGAAGCTGTAAGACCGTTTGTTGAGAGATAAAGGAGAGGGGATGCAGCTAAACTGATTCTTCCTTCGGTTGAACCGGTAACTGTTTTTTTTGAAGTGCCCGGTTCAAATTCTGTAGTTGATACTATAGGGTATCCTTCTTGAGCAATCTGCCACATAAGTTTGCAAGATTTTCCACTTTTGTTACTAACTTCCATTTCACATGAAATGGAAATCTTTGCGTTTGTGTTTCCGTAGTCACTTAAACCGTAAGTACAGAATGCCCATCCGTTTGGTGCAACTTGTAGTGTTCCGATTTCTACATTTTCTGTAGCAGGAACTGTTTCGTACTGTTCTTTTACTGCCGGACTACAGGCTGTAAAAAACATTGCGGCGGCCATGAGCCACCACGCCCATTTAGTGATTTTTTTCATTTTATTGTTCTCCTGGCGATTTTGCCAAGAATAATTATAAATGAAAAAAGCCGCAATTCTATAAAGAACTGCGGCATAAGTCAAAAGTTAGGGGAAAGACCTCAGATTTTCCCTATATTATTT
>JAHBAD010000028.1 GCA_018385395.1 Treponema sp. | reverse complement strand
GAAGAAAGTGCTTTGTGTTTTTAAAACAAGTGGAAAGCATAGAAAAAATGAACCGACTACGGACATGAGCGCAAAAAAATGCGATGAAGGAGCATTTTTTTTGAAAAGCAGCCATGGAGGGCTGCGGCAGCGAATGTCAGCGGGCTGGAAGGAGGGAACACGATGTTGCCGACTGGAAACTCGAGTTCAAGTCCGATCATCTCCATTAAAAATATCGAAAACGGCGTTCCTTTTAGGAACGCTTTATTATTTTAAAAGTGATAAATACTGAGAAAATGAACCGACTACGGACATGAGCGCTTTTTCTAATGAAAAATTATCACGAATGGAAAATATTCTGATATTCAACTGTTCTTTGTGTTGCATATGATAAAACAAACGTATTCACATATCCTGGAGAAAAACCTGATTTACTGGCAGAAAAACTTAGCCTTCCGGAAAATGAAGAAACCCTTATGCTTCTGGATTTAGGTTATGGTGCCCAAGGCGCAGGTCCTCTCCCAAATCATTCAAGCAAAAAGCCAGTAAGCGAAACTGTGAAATATGTTTAGTTTCTGCTTTTATTTAATAATAACCCAGGTTGCCCCGTTTCCGCCCATGTTGCGGTCCGGGTGACCTGACATTCCAAGTCTTTTGTCGTGTTCAATAAAGCGACGAACTAATTCACCAAGTACAGGATCTGAACCTGTAGTGTGAATTCCTTTTCCGTGGACAATAAGAATCTTACGGATTCCTTTTCTCTGACAGTCTGAAATAAAAGAACTCAGACGCATTTCTGCTTCTTCCTGGCGAAGTCCGTGAAGATCTATTCGTGCTTCGATACGCATTGCCCGCAGATGATTTCTGTCATTCTGCTGAAGTCTTTGTTCTGTTTCTTCAATCATCTTGTCTTTGTCTACAGTGCCGTAGCGGCGAAGCCACAGTTCCATAGGATTGATGCGTTTATTGTTTTCGTCATCGTAATCTGGGAGGCGGCTTTTAGCCAGTTCTTTTTCTTCTTTTGTTGGAGCATTTGCTTTTTTGTGAGAAACCTGATTTTTGCCGCTTTCTTTCTGTTTTTTGATTTTATCTGCCTGAACCTTGTCCCACTGGTTCAGAATGTCATTCATATCCATATCAGTAAATCCTTACGTTTTCTTTAAGTGTCCATCCTGTTACAGTTCCGTTACGGATACAGTACCATCCACCAACATCTTTTAAAATTTTTACTTCTGAGTTTTCAGGCATCTGAAGTATCTTTCCGCTGTTCAGTTCCGGAATGGATTTTACAATTCCTTCAGTATAAACTGCCATGTGTTTTTTAGAAAGTACAGTAAATAGAATCATTGCAAGAATCAAAAGCACCGAAAGAACAAGATAAGGGAAAGGTGATTTTATTTTCATCATCCACATAGAAAGGGCAGCAAGGATAATAAGTCCAAGACTGATGAATAGCCATTTTATGCCGTTTCTTTTGCGGTTCTGGATTTTTAATTCAAAATTGTCTGCCGTAAGTGATGTTTCTTCTCTTTGCTCTGAAGTAACGGTTTCAGTGAAAGAATCTGCAAAAGTTTGGTCTGTTTTAACTGAAGTATTTCCGCCGTTTTGTATTCCATCAATTACAGTAATGTAACATTCTGGTGTTCTGATTTCTGTTTTATTTCCGTTATTCGCAATTACATTGATTTTAAACTCTGGTACTTTAAGTCGTCCATTTTTCAAAGGAGTCCATTCAAAGCTTGTATCTGTTGTTTTTGTGAAAAGAGAATTTTTAGGAATTTCATAATCAATCGATTTTACGTCTTTTGCATTTTCAATCACGATTTGAAATCTAACTGTTTTGGAAACTGATGTCTGTAAAACAGAAGAATTTGTGTTTTGAGAAACTGTTTTTCCATTTGAAAATTTAAAGGAAACTGAAGGTCTTTTGTTTTCAAAGCGTTCTGTTATCCTGATTTTTACAAAAGGAATCTGGTAAAGTCGGTTTCCTATTTTTAACTGAAGAGGTTCGGGGGCAAAATCTCCTGTTTCTGAAAATTGATACCAGAGTTCTATTTTTGTCCCATCGTTTCCGTCGCTGGTTCTGCGGAGTGTTTTGAAAATAATATTTTCTTTTGATTCAGGATTGGTGATATAAACATTTAATGGAGAAATGCCCGGAAGATTAAGCTGGTATTTTATTTCTTTGTTTACTGAAAAATCCTGATTGTCCACAGGAATGATTTCCAGTTTACGAATTTGTTCCGGGGTAATCTGAGCAGAAAGAGAAGAAGAGAATGCAGAGAAAAGAAAAATCAATAATCCGAAGACAGATCTGAGGTTTTTGTTGTTTCGCTGTTTTTCCATTGTTTTTTGTCATTCTCCTTTATGCGTTCAAATACTGTTTTTTCAAGATTATCAAAATCTATGCCGGAGCTTTCTCCGCTTGGTTTCATTTCGGCCTGAGTTTCATTAGCCATTACACTGGTGCGGTTCATGGAAAGTTCAAGATTAATTTTAGCATCAATACTTGTATTGTTTATTTCCAGTGCGTTTCTAAAACATTCTGCGGCTTTTTCATTTTCTCCAAGGCGATAATAAATAACGCCTGCGTTGAAATAAGTGTTGAATCGGACTTCAGATGGAGCCTGGTCTGATATTTTTGAAAGTTTTTCAAGAGCAGCTTCTTTTTCATTGGACATGAGGTAAGCCGTTGAGATATTGTACAAGGCATAATCCTGAAGATTCTGATTTTCTGCGTTGCGTGCTATTTCAAAGGTTTCAAGAAATTCCCCCGCCGCTTTTTCAAATTCCTGCTGTCTGTAAAACGAAGAACCTTTGAAAGTTTTGTTTGAAATTTTTCCTTTAATGCTAACCTTTGAACAGCCTGTTAGGAATATTAAGGATACAGCTGTAATTCGTGCAATTTTTTTCATTTTATATTTTATATTGTTTTCTGATATGAATACTGCCAGCATAAAAAATATTAATGCCAGTGTCAGAAAAAATTTATAACGACTTACAGATTTTTCTTCATATGTAATATAGGAATCGGTCGGTTTATTTTTGTCCAGAGTATGAATTAATGAAGCTCCGGTTCCTTTTTTATGGGCTTCTACAAACTCAGGCTTTGGGTAAGGAACACCTGAAGGAATTTTAGAAATTGATTTTTCGATTGATTCAAGAATAAGGTCTCTTTCAAGTGATGTGTGGACAATTGTTTTGTTGTCGCCGGCTTTAATGTCATATCCTTGCTCGCTTCCAAAACCAATGATTTTTACATCAATTCCTTTTTTAATGCATTCATTGAGTGTTGAAGAAAGGTGAGCGTTGGAATCTCCGCCGTCAGTAAAAACCCAGATATGTCTTGCAGAGTTTATCTGTTCCGGAAAAGAATCTTTCGCAGCTGAAATACCTTTATCAATACTTGTTCCAGGAGCAGACATAAGAGCTGGCGAAAGGGAAGAAAGGAGGCTTTCGACCATAACATAGTCTTCTGTCAGTGGAACGGCTGTGATTCCATCTCCCTTACAGAGAATTACAGAAACTGGTGTTCCATCCATGCGTGAAAGAAGATTTTTTGAAAAGGTAGAAACGGCTTCAAGACGGGACATGCCGTTGGTTTCATCTTTTGCCGTCATACTATTTGAAATGTCATAAACAAAAGATACGGCGTTAGAACTTTTCTGGACAGGAACCATTGTCGTGCCCCAGGATAAATCTGAAAGTGAAAGAAGTGTACAAATGAGGCTTAATGAAAGCCCGATTGATCTGAGTAGTATGAATTTTCTGTAACGCATGAAAATGCGTGTAACAATCCAGCCACCCAGAAAACAGAAAAGAACTGCGGTGAGAATTTTTTTATAGTAGCTGGTCAGAACTGTTTTATATGTATAATCCTGAGCCAGAGTTTCGTTCTGACTGATGGTGTCAAGACTTTGTGCCAGCTGGTCTTGAGTTGATGCTTCGAAATATTTTCCGTTACCGATTAATGCAAGGTTTCGGAGAGATGAAGCGTTAAAATCAGAATTAAGATAACCTGAATATTTTTTTCCTGAAATTGGATCTGTGTAGTCAATTGAAACAGTTCCTTTTGTGCCGACGCCAAAAACATAAAGTGTAATGTTATTTCTTGCAGCCACTTCCGCCGCAGTTTCGGGATGGATTTCACCGGCATTGTTTTCTCCGTCTGTGAAAAGGACAATACAGCGTTTTGGTGCTGCCGATGAAATTAGGTGATAAGCGGCAGTTGAAATACCGGTTCCTATTGCAGAACCGTCTCCCATGGAACCTGCCTGAATATCTTTGAGACGACTTCTGAATGTGTCAAAGTCATTTGTTGGTGGAACAAGAACTGCTGCTTCAGAACCCATAGTTACTATGCCGCAGCGGGTTCCTTTGTTTGCTGAGAAAAGATTTTCAACGGCTTCCTTTGAAGCCTGGAGTCTTGTTTTGCCGTTTACATCTTTTGCAACCATGGAAGGACTTGTATCCAGAACGAACATAATGTCTGTTCCACGGCTTGTATAAACTTTCTCCTGGCTCTTATGAACAGGATCTGAAAGGGCTGTTACGGCAAGAACGAAACCAGCATAAATAAACACTTTCGAAAGAATATAGAAGAAACGGGTTAAGGAATCTTTCCATTCAAAAACATTTCCCTGCCAGTCTGAAAGAACAGCAGTAATGGAAGTTTTTTTCAGAATTTCGAAATGACGCATTATCCAGTAAAGAGGAATAAAAAGAAGAAAGATTAATGCTGCAGGGGTTTGTAAATTCATAAGTTGTCCTCCTGTGGATTTTTTTCTGCAGGAGTTTCCAGAATGTCGATTATTTCAATGAGTCTGTCCGTAATACTGTAAATCTCCTTTTTTTCAAAAGAACCATTTGCTGAATAACGGATGAAATCTGTGCGGGTAAAAAGACTTGTAAGTTCTTCAACTGCGTCTTCTTTTTTTTCTGAAAGAAGTCCCTGGAAAATGGTTTCAAAACCGCTCCAGATTTCGGAAGCACCTGACCGGTTAAAGTTATAACCGAAGCGGACTGTAAGGTAATGCCGCATTACTCTCTGGATTCGTTCTGCTTTTACTTTGTCGGCCTGAACGGCACTTTTAATTCTGAGAAGAATGGAAACTGCATGTCTTCGGTTTTTCTTGTAAAGCTTCTTCAGCCGGTAGTTTTTATATTTAAGGGAAATGGTTTTCCATTTACATAAGGCAGTAATAATCAGAATCAAAATGATTGCATGAAATAATAGCTTGAAGAGAATTCTATAAGTAGTTCCCGGAATAAGAAGAGGTCCTTTGTTTTCTGCAAACTTTCTGGAAACTTTAGGAGCATTGAAAATTGAATCAATTGTGATTTCTGAAGGAATTATAGAGAAAGATTCATCCAGCTTGTATGGAGGAAATTTTATATTTCCGGTAGTCCATGGAACAAAAATAATAACCAGTTCGTATCTGGACTGTTTGTCATTTTCGATTCCTGTCTTTGAAAGAAGAATCTGTTTTACAGAATATTTAGAATTGTCCAGAGGGCGTTCAAAACCTTCTGTTGCAAGTTCAACAGTTTGATTTCCTTTGTGATTTGGTTCCTCTGTTTTAAGAAGTTCGTTTTTCCCTGAAAAAGAAATATGGAGCTGTGCTGTATCTCCAACATAAACGGTGTGGGGAATAAGCATCTGACGTTGGGCGTTTTGTGCAAAAATCATGAGAGATGAAAAAATAAAAAGCAGTGAAGTAAAAATTTTTTTCATTAATTTTGGGTCCTGTTGAAAATGTCAGATAAAACTTTCAGCGGGTCATTGGCTGCATCCATGTTTACTGCTGTGATCCCGTGTTTAAGGCAAAAGTCTGAAAAGTTTTTTTCACGCCGGTCGTTTTCTCCTTTCCAGATTTTTGCGAATCTAGGAGAAGAAGAAGGGAGAATCCTTCGGATTCCGCTTTCTGCATCGGTAAATGTGTAAGTGCCGACGGCCGGAAGCTGTGCATCATATCCATCTGTCATGCGGATTGCAATTACATCATTTTTATGTGCCAGCATCCCAAGATTGTCTTCCCAGTCAGTTGATCGGAAATCAGAAAAAATAAAGACAAGGGAACGCTTCTTTAAGATTTTTCCAGCTCCGTTTATGGCCGAAGAAAGAACAGAGCCTGGTTCAATGATTACAGAATCTTTTTCTTTTGCGTTGTATTTCTGAAGATTTGAAAGAATTATCATAGTCTGCTCGCGGCCCCAGACCGGCATAAGTGCAAGGTTGATTTTGCTGCCGAATAAAACGGTTCCAATAGGACATTCGTTCAGTTCCGCGGCAAAGGTCAGAAGAGCGGCGGCTTCAGAAGCAGTTTCGTATTTTGATTTTTTATTGTCTTCTGAAATCTGCATGGAAAGGGAATTGTCCATAATAATGAAAATCTGGAGTTCACGATGCTCTTCAAAAACCTTTACGTAAGGCTTTCCCATTCGCGCTGTAACGTTCCAGTCAATTGAGCGGATGTCATCGCCGCGTATGTAGTCTCGGACAGCTGACATTTCTATGCCTTGTCCGCGGTACAAAGAACGGAAGTTTCCGCTTTTCATTCCTTCTGCAAGGGAGCGGGCTTTTATTTCGAGAAAATGGGACTGTTGTAAAAGTTTTGAGTAATTCATTATGGAAGCGGAATTGTATCAATAATGCGTGTAATGATTTCGTCTGCTGTAATGTTATCAGCGGCGGCTTCGTACGAAAGCATGATTCTGTGGCGCAAAACATTCAGTGCATTGTTTTTAATGTCTTCAGGTATTACAAAATCGCGGCCGTTCAGCATGGCTGTTACCTTTGCGCACTGGAGAAGGGCTATGCCTGCTCGAGGAGAAGCACCAAAGGTGATGTACCTTGTAATGTCGTGGGCTGAAATCTGTGCTTTTCCCTGTTTTGAAACAGGACGGGTAACATTCAGAATGGAAACAATGTATTCGATAAGTTTATCATCACAGTTTACTTTTTCACTTAAGGTGCGGAGAGCGTGAATATGTTCTGTAGAAAGAAGTTTTGAAACAGGAATATCAGGAGCTTTTCCGGCAGTTTTTACAATGAGTTTTTCATTTGCAGCTTCAGGGTAGGTGAGTACAAGCTTAACAAGGAAACGGTCTAATTCTGCTTCCGGAAGATTGTAAGTTCCTTCCTGCTCAACCGGGTTCTGTGTTGCCAGAACAAAGAATGGGGCAGGAAGCTGGTATGTTTCTTCTCCGATTGTTACCTGTTTTTCTTCCATGGCTTCAAGCATTGCACTCTGAACTTTTGCTGGTGCACGGTTAATTTCATCTGCCAGAAGAACGTTTGTAAAAACAGGTCCTTTTCTTACAGAAAAACGGCCTGTGTTCTGTTCGTAAATGAGAGTTCCTGTTACGTCGGCAGGAAGAAGATCCGGTGTGAACTGGATGCGTTTGAATTCCAGATTCAGAATTTCTGAAAAGGTTTTTACGGCCAGAGTTTTTGCAAGTCCAGGTACACCTTCAAGAAGAACGTGTCCGCCTGCAATAAAGGCTGTAAGAATGTCCTGTACCAGTTTTTCCTGGCCTACAAGGCGTTTTGAGGCTTCTTTAATAATGCTTTCCGAAATTGATTTTGCCTGTGAAAATGTAAGATTTGTTTCCATAATATGCCATTATATGCAATATATGCAAAAAATTGAATAAATATACAGAATTCACTATAATTTTTTCCATTATGATCAATCCACTGGCAAAATCTCTTAATGACAAACTGGAAAACTCTACTGCCTGGGCACTTATGTCTGAAATGGGTAAGAGAATGTATTTCCCTAACGGTATTATTTCACAGGGCGGCGAAGCAGCTACTGGTGCTTCTTTCGCCAACGGAACAATCGGTATGACAGTAACTAACAAAGTTCCTGTAATGCTGCCATCTTATGCAAAAAATGTTCCAAACTTTACACCACAGGAAACTGTTGCTTACGCAAAAACAGCAGGTCATCCTGATCTTCGCAAAATATGGAAGGAAAAAATTATTGAAAAAAATCCTTCTCTTGCAGACAAAAAATTCTCTATGCCAATTCTGGTTCCAGGACTTACTGCTGCTCTTTCTTATGTTTCTGATTTGTTCGTGGATACAGACAAACCTCTCCTGGCTCCAGATCCTTGCTGGGATAACTATGAACTGATTACTTGTGCCCGTCGCGGTGCTGAATTTCACCATTTCAAATGTTTTAATGAAAAAGGTCTGAATATAAAAGCTCTTGAAGAAAAAATGCGTGAAGACGGAAAAAAATACGGATCAGTCCGTGTAATTCTTAACTTCCCGCAGAATCCTTCAGGATACAGTCCTACAAAAGAAGAAGCTGCTGCAATCGTTGCAATGGTAAAATCTGTTGCAGAAGACGGAATCAAAGTTCTGGTTCTTTCTGATGATGCATACTTCGGACTGAACTACGAAGCTAATATAGAAAGTCAGTCACTGTTCGCTTACCTTGCTGATGTTCATGAAAATGTTCTTGCAATTAAAGCTGACGGTCCAACAAAAGAAGACTTTGCATGGGGACTTCGTGCAGGTTTCATAACATTCGCTTCAAAGGGAATGACAGACGAACAGTATGAAGCTCTTACAGTTAAATTTATGGGTGTTATCCGCTCTTCAGTTTCATGTTCTTCAACACCTGCACAGAGCCTTGTAATGCACGCATTCAAAGATCCTGCTCACGATGCAGCTAAAAAAGAAATGCGTACAATGCTGGAAAAACGCTTCAAGCTTGTAAAAGAATTTACAAACACACATACATCTTCTGTTCTTACACCACTTCCATTTAACTCTGGTTATTTTATGAGCTTCCATGTAAACGGTGTAAACGCTGAAGACCTTCGCAAAAAGCTTCTGGCTGATTACGGAATTGGTGTTATTCAGATTAATGCAGAAACTCTTCGTGTTGCCTTCTCAAGTATTGATGAAGACAAAATTGAAAAAGTTTATTCTGCTATTTACGAAGCTGCCGAGGCATTGAAATAGTGCGAAAATTTACTGCTTTACTGTTATCTGTTTTTATAACTCTGCTTCTTCTGTCTTGTTCCCGTAAGACAGATAACCGTACAGTAATCTGGGCATCTTCTCCGGAATTTGCCCAGTATATAGAACTTTTTAACAGAACTCATCCAGAAAACAATGTTGTCCTGGTTTACAAAGAAAATCCTGCAGACAGTCTGCCTCCTGCCCGCGATGAAGCAGTACCGGATATCATTGCAGGACCTTATCTTAGAAACGATAAAACCTGGCTTAATTTCAAATCGCTGGAATTTCTTTTTGACCGTTCAATTCTTTCTTCCGAAGATTTTTATACCCAGCTTCTTGATGCGGGAAAGCAGCATGGCAGAAAGTATCTTCTGCCTGTAAGTTTCAATCTGCCATGTGTAATGTTTGCTTCGGAAAACCGTGAACTTGTTACAAATAATTACACTCTTACGCTGGATCAGATTCGTGAAATTTCTGCTGGTTTCAATAAGCAGAATAAAAACGGTGCGTATACAAGAATGGGTTTTACACCTCTTTCATATCCGGATTTTCCGTATCTTGTTGCACGTCTTTTTGATGTAAATTTCCGCGTTGAGAAAGGAAATGTTGTTTATAATAATCTGGCTCTTAAAGACACCATTGATTACTTAAGAAACTGGTCTGATTCTGCAAATCAATCTGTTCAGACAGAAGATGATTTTGCTTATAAATATCTGTTCATGCCGGAATATCGTCAGGCAACAAGTGGTCGTTGTCTTTTTTCTTACACAACCAGTGACCAGCTTTTCCGCTTTATGCATGATGAAGATGAAGAAATTGATTACCGATGGATTTATAAAGGCGATTCAATCCCCGTAGAAGATTCTTTTGTAATGATGGGAATTTATGATAGAGCAGAAAATGTAGTTGGTGCTACAGAATTTATTTCCTGGTTCCTTCAATCTGAAAATCAAAAAGCAATTCTTGATCGTAAAGCAAAAGCAAATCTTGATACAGAAAAATTCGGTATTGCAGGTGGATTCAGTGCTGTCCGCGAAGTAAATGACCGTATTCTTCCTTTGTATTATACAAAGCTTCTTTCAAACCTTCCGCCATCTCAGATGATTACAGTTCCTGAAAAACTCCCTGCAAAATGGGACAGCTATAAGGAAATTGTAATTGAACCGTACATTAACGCAGCGGTTCATTCTGATGTTCTTCCTGAAATGCTTCCTTATATCAGGGAGTGGGAAAAGCAGGCTCTGGATAATTAATTTTCGGGGCAGCAGATTAAGGTTGCCTTAACGCCGGCCTGTTACAACTCTTTTCTGACCTTCAAGGTCACGTAAAATCGAAACATTTTTAAATCCGCATTTTTCTGCAAGAATAGCAGTCTCTTCTGCATTGTATTCGCCGGTTTCCATAAGAAACTGACCCCATGGATCAATGCAGCTGAACATCTGCGGAAGTTCTTTTTTTATGAGCCCAAGACCGTCTGAAGACTTTTCCATAGTTCCGTTCTTCGAAACACATGCAGGATTATTGTCTCCGTCCAGTGCAAGTCGTGGTTCCCTTCTTCCGTCTGTAAGGAGTTCATCTACCATGGCGGCTGGAACATAGGGCGGGTTTGTCAGAACAAAGTCAAATCTCTGGGTAACATTTTCAAAAAGATTACTTTGTACAAAACGCAGGTTAGAGATAGGTTTTGGAATCAGGTGATTTGCGTTGTATTTTGTAATCTGCAGGGCTTCAGGACTAATATCTACAAAAGTGAAGTTCGGAAAGAATTCTTTTGAGAAACCTGACTCAAGAAGGGCCAGGTAAACAGAAATACCGATGCAACCGCTTCCGGAACACATGTCGCAGATGTTCAATACTTTGTTTTTGCCGAAAGTTTCTGCGGCTTCTGTAATGGAAGCAACTGCATTTTCAACAAGAATTTCTGTGTCAGGTTTTGGGATTAGAACCGCAGGGGTTACATAAAAATCGTAGCCGTAAAATTCTTTGTGATTTGTAATGTAAGCAACTGGAAGTCCTGATTTTCTTTTTTCAACCGAATCACAGAACCAGGCTGCCTGTTCAGGCGAGAGAGGATCTTTGTGATGCATGAGAAGATATGTTTTGTCACAGTTCAGAAGGTGACAGAGAAGGCATGAAACATCCAGGGCTGGACTTGGTGAAAAGTCCTGGAGTTCTGAAATGCCCTGTTGTTTTGCACTGCCTGTTGTGAGTCCTTCTGTAACTATCATTTTTGTTTAGAAATTTCTCTGATTACATTCTTGATTTCTTCGGCTGTAGTAACGCAAGGTCTGTTTAGAATTGTAGGTTTCAGAGCATCTTTAATCTTTTCACTTTGTTCCGGAGCTTCTCCCAATGTATGACGGCAGTAACTTTGTGAAAGTGCCGGGTCATCACGGGCAATAAGAACTGCAGCCCCTTCGTCATCAAAAATATCTTCTGAGCGGTTCTTAAGGGCTGCATAGGCACGTCCTGTGTGACGGTCTGCAAAGATTCCGTATTTGATGAAAAGTTCTTTTGCTGCCTGATCTACTTCTTCATTTGTTACAGCAGAAGGGTAAACAAAGTTTCTGATCATGAGTGAGTTTGCAGAGAAAATATCTTCCAGACGTTCAAGGTTTGAAGGATCCGAAGGATCTGTCTTGCT
Source organism: Treponema sp. (assembly GCA_018385395.1). Lineage (GTDB taxonomy): Bacteria > Spirochaetota > Spirochaetia > Treponematales > Treponemataceae > Treponema_D. The sequence goes on along the minus strand of JAHBAD010000028.1, from coordinate 4,697 downwards.
GCGTTTTTCCATAGAAACGATTGAATCCAGAAGTAGTGTGCTTCCGCAGGTGTCTGTTGTAAGGGCACCGGTCGAAGGAAGAACAAAGCCACCAAGAGGAAGTGCAAAGCGCCAGCTGTAAAGTCCTGCTACCAGGTTTGAATAGTTTCCCGGTGCCAGGGCATAGTAAATGTCGCTGTGAACTTTGTTCTTGATTCTTGAAAATGCATATGGGAAAAAGAAGAAATGTCCCATAAGGCGTCCGAAGTTTGCTGTGTTTGCTACAGTCAGATTATATTCTTCTGAGAATGCAGTGTCGGCAAAAACTTCGCGGATAAGGTCTTTCCCATTGTCACCTTCAACTTCCAGCGGATAAATGTTTCCGCCCTTCCAGTACAGGTCTTCATCTTTAAGTCCGCGGTATTCGCCTTTTTTGCAGAGAAGGACTGCTTTAAGGTTTCTCTTTCCTTTGAGTGTTTTTGCAAGAATGGAACCAAGTTCGCCTCTTGTGTAATCCAAAAATACGGCATTCCCGCCGTTCATTGTAAGCATTGTTTCCAGAAGGGAACAAAGGTATGAAACACCGTAGTCTCTGTGACAGCCTGTGAAGCCGTGGTAAAGTTCCAGTGTAAAAAGATTGTCGTCCAGCTGTTTTAAAACCGGTTCATGAGGGAATGCCTCAGTTGCGATTTTTTCACAAATGATAGGTGAGAATTCTTCGTTAATAAATGCAGAGGTCAAAGTACCGGCAATATTCTGGAATGATGTGTTTTCATCAGTGTACATAATCCAGCGGCGTAAATCCTGAAGGTTTGAAGGAACGTAAAGTCCTCCGTCCTGAGGAATGGAATTGATTATGCCTTTAGAGAATGGAACTTTTATTTCTGGGTTTCTTGTGCTTGTTAAAATCATATCAGATTTTCACCTGCCTAAGTTTAGTTAATTTCTACTCCGGGTATTTGTTCTTTCAGCGATTTTTCAAACTGTTCTTTTGTGACGCCTTCGCGAAGAACGGCAAACATTGTATTTTCTCCTGCAACTGTGCCAAGAATTTCCGGAATATCCAGATTGTCTATAGCATTGCAGACTGTGTTTGCATGACCCTGGTATGTTTTTATGACAACCATGTTGCCGCTTGTTTCAACACTCAAATAACCTCTAAGAAAATCCTGGATGTATATCTGCGAAGTTTCCTGAAGCGTCGGGTCTGCACCAAAAGAATAGATGTAGGTGCCATTTTCGGCCGGAATCTTCACAACCTGCAGAAAGCGTAAATCTCTGGAAAGGGTAGCCTGAGTTACATCAAAGCCTTCTTTCTGAAGAAGATCAAGAAGCTCATCCTGGTTTTGAATGCTGTTTGATTTAATCAGCTGCCGGATTGCCGACAGTCTTTCGTCTTTTCCTTTCATATTTATTTAATTTTATTGTATAATCCATATTGTGAAAAGGCACACAGGTTTATCAGCAGTTTTATTGATTTCACTTCTATCAGTTTCTTGTTCATTAAAATATAGTGAAGGTTTAAGCGTTGATGAAGTTATTCCTGAGTTTTCATTTTCAAATTCAGTTATGACCCGTTATGAAAACAAAAAGAAAAAACTGGAAATGAACGTGGGACAGCTTGAACAATTTAAAGATGGAAATTCAATGTATGCAAAGGATGTTGTTTTCTCTCTTTTTGAAGATGATGATGTTTCTATGGAAGGAAGCTGTACTTATCTTGGAGCCAATACGAAAACTGAGATTTATGAACTATATGAGTCAATAAAAATCTATAGAAAAAAAGATGATATGAAGATTTCAGGACGTTCCTTTCATTGGAATGGAAAATCGGAACAACTGACAGCAGGGCGAAATGATACTGTAACTGTCGAAAAAGACGGTATGGTCGTTCGTGGAAGCGGTTTTTCAGCAAGCGGAGTCAGTTCTTCGTATATATTTAATTCAATCGTAACCGGAAATATTGAGACTAATGATGAATAAAAGTTTTTTGATTTTTATAGCTACAAGTTTAATCTGTTTTTCTCTTTCAGCAGAAAACATTTCTTTTACTGCAGAACGAATGAAAGGTTCTGCAAAGAAAAATGCATCAGCAACTATTCTTCAGGGATCTGCCCAGATTATTACTGAAGAAATGGAAATATATGCAGATAACATTGAACTTTCCGGGGAAAATTACAGAAATATCAAAGCTGAAGGAAATGTTTCAGGAAAGAATACAAAATCGGGATTAGATTTTACCTGTGCACAGATGGAGTATGACCGTACTACAAAAGTTGCTGTCCTTACAGGCGACGTTGATCTTAAAGACACAGAAAATGATGTTTCAGCAAAAGCTCAGGTAATCAATTACAATTCTGATACAGATATAGCTGTTCTTCAGATTGGAATAAATCTGACACAAAAAGATAATATCTGTTCCTCTTCCTATGCTGTGTATTACAAGAAAACCCAGATGCTTAATCTTTCTGGAAATGCAAAAATCCAGCAGAAGGATGATACATTCCGTGCCCAGCAGATTACTCTGAATATGAAGACAGAAGAGATTACTCTGGATGGACGTGTTAAGGGAACAGTTTCCGAAAAAGAAGAAAATAAGGAAGTTCCTAAGTCAGAAGAAACAAAAATAGACGAAACTCAGGAAAAAATATCTGAAGAAAAAACAGGTGATAATACTACGGTTGAAGAACAGATGGCAGAAGGGGAAACGGAAATAAATGAGTGATGAAATAATTGAACAGACAGAAAACACAGAAAAATCTCCGTCAGAACATATTCTGCGGGTTTCAAGTCTTTATAAATCTTTCGGAAAAAAACAGGTTGTAAAAGGCGTCGATTTTTCAATGAAGACCGGTGAAGTTCTTGGGCTTCTGGGGCCTAACGGAGCTGGGAAAACTACTTCTTTCTATATGGTTGTAGGATTTTATAAACCGACTAACGGCGAAGTTTTTCTTGATGATGAATGTATTACAAAACTTCCTATGTATAAACGTGCAAGAAAAGGTATTTCCTATCTTCCGCAGGAACCTTCTGTTTTCAAGAAGCTGACAGTTGAAGAAAATATCTGGTCTATTCTTGAAACAAGAAAAGATCTTTCCCACGCAGAAAAAAAGCAGCGCCTTGAAGAACTGATAGAAGAATTCTCTATTGGCAGAATCAGAAAGCAGCAGGCATTTACTTTGTCGGGTGGCGAACGACGCCGTACAGAAATTGCCCGTTCTCTTGCAATTGAACCGAAATTCCTTCTTCTGGATGAACCTTTTGCCGGGATTGACCCTATTGCTGTTGCTGATATTAAAGGTATGATTCACCTTCTTGCAAAACGTGGAATCGGCATTCTGATTACCGATCATAACGTTCGTGATACTCTGGAAATTACAGATCGTGCTATTATTATCAGTACCGGAACAATTGTAGCTCAGGGCTCTAAGGATGAAATTCTTCAGTCTGAAATTGCCCGTAAGATTTATCTTGGTGAAGATTTCAGTATGTAAAAAAGTTTATAAAAGAATTGCTTGGGCACTTGACGTAACCTGTGCAATTCAATAATATAAACATACTCATTCCCCGATTGTGTAATGGTAGCACTTCAGATTCTGGTTCTGACTGTGGGGGTTCGAATCCTCCTTGGGGAACTTAAAGCTGAATCAAACGATTCAGCTTTTTTTATACAGTTTTATTATTTGCGGGAGTTGATCCCGTTGTTTTCTTGGTCCTTTCGAATATCGGTTTAGTTCGCGACCCTCTCAAGGTTGAAAGGCGGGTTCGACTCCCGCAAGGACCGTTTTTTTATTTAACTGAATATCGGTTTAGAGAAGCACCCGATCAACCTTGCAACAGGAAATGCGTTAAGGGGCTGTCCCAAAAGTAATGAGTGTAGTGCTCATTGAGCTCGTCGAAATGACTGCTACACTAAATGTGGTGGTTTCGATAAACTCAACCACCGTAATGCAAACTTATTGGACAGCCCCTTTTAATTAACTGCTGATTTTTGAAAGGAAGTTTCACTGGTGAAGCGATTCTTGTTAGGACTTTTGCTTATTACGTTTTCTACTCTTTCTGTTTCCGGTGCAGATCTTACACCGGATATAGAGCATAATCCCTGGGAACTTATAATTTATCGGCCTCAGAATACTGAAGCCATAAATGACATACGCTGCTGGCTTAAAATAGAAGATATGGACGGTAATGATGTTACTTTTTCTGCAGCCTGGGCGACTTACGAATGGGTCAGCGTTCCGAAAGTTGTGAACAAATATGAACGTTCTTACTGGCTTTCAGGCGGAGTTGCAATGCATCTTAATATAAAACCTGGCCGTTACAAAATGACTGTTTCAACCCCAAGTGACAGACAGTGGCCGTATCCGTCAGAAAACCGTGATGAATGGAAAAGTAACGAGTTTATTTATGATACAGAAAATCCTGCTAAAGTGATTTTTGTTTATCCTGGTATGAATGAAAACGGTTTCTACGACGGGCGCTGGATTATAAGCGGCAGGGCACCAAAATATTTCAAGCAGGCAACGATTCCTGACATGAAAAGTGCTGAATAAAAAAAAATTGTAGATATAAATCAAATATATTTTATTTGATTTGCTAAGGTCTCTAAAAAAACTAACTCCCGGTCACAATCACGGCCGTTTGGAACGCTAGCTAGCGTCGCTAAGTTGCAGCCCGGCAAGGAAACTATCAAGCCGGTCTGCAGACTTTCCTGACGG
>JAHBAD010000024.1 GCA_018385395.1 Treponema sp. | reverse complement strand
AATTGGGGCAGGTTTATTCAGCCCTTGAATGGCACTACTGCAAGACTTACTGCACACAGCACCAGCAAAACTGCCATAACTACATTTATGATTTTCTGATATTTTACAAAGAACTTCTGCAGAGCAACGCCGGTAAAAAGCCATACCAGATTACAGGTTGGCTGAATAACTCCAAGACAGCATCCAAAAATAAGCAGTGTTGGAAAGCTTCTTGTAACTGGAAGAACATAGGAACTTAATGCTGTAATACAGGTAAGAATTACTTTAACATTTGTAAGCTGCAGGAAATATCCCCTCCAGAATCCTGGTTCCTTCACTTCTTTCTGATCTGTGGAATATGTTGCTTTCAGCATGTGGAATGCCATCCAGAGCAGATATGCAACTCCAACAAATGCAAGATATTTTACATATTCGTTCAGTGCTGTTCCCAGGAAGAATGCAATCAAAACTGAAATCATTGCATCGGTGATACAGCCGGTTATCAATCCTATCCACTGTTTTAAGGCAGAGTATTTTCCGTAAGTAAGAGAAGTTGCTAATGATGTAAGATTCGCAGGACCTGGAGTAATTCCACTGAGAGCTACGAATGAAAGAAAACTAAGTACGATTTGTGGGGTCATTCTTTATCCTTATTATGTATCCGCAAATTAAATTTACGTTTACCTAATTATACCACAAATTAAATCCATTCACCACGAATCTTATAAGGCGTAATTTCAATATTCTGAAATAGTCAAGAAAAGTGCAGTCCCAAATACCCCTTAAATTAAGCTGCTATTAACATAGCTGTTTTTGACAGCCTGTATTTAGTTGGAGGAAAACCTCCGTTTACAGTGCTGATTCTTACAGTGTTGTAGTAAGCAAAAATGTATCTCCAGACTTCTTTTTTTACTTCTTCGGCTGTCATTTTTGTCGTGTCCATCTGATAGATTTTTTCCTTTTTAAGGGTAGCGAAAAAACTTTCCATTCTGCAGTTGTCGTAGCACTTTCCGACATCGCTCATGCTCTGGACAATATGCAGCTGTCCAAGAACCTTCTTGTAAGCCTTGCTTGTGTACTGGCTTCCTGCATCACTGTGGCAGATAATTCCGCTGTCTGGGTTTCTGTTCTTCCATGCCTCCGTTACAGCTTTTATGCAAAGCTGTTTTTTCATATTTGTATCCATTGCGCAGGAAACAATCTCACCGCCGCAGCAGTCCATGACTGGTGCAATGTAAAGTTTTGCATCCATGCAGTGTACTTCTGTTATGTCTGTCAGCCATTTTTGGTTCGGCATTTCCGCCGTAAAATCACGTTCAATAATGTTTGCAGGCCTCTGAGCTTTTTTGTCGGCCTTTGTAAGTCCGTCCGGGCTTCTGTTGCTTTCGTGAAGCAGGTTTCCAAGCTGCATTGCTCGCTTTACTGTGGAATATGATCGCTTTATTCCTTTCTGCTCCAATGCAAGCTGCATCCTTTCAATTCCGTAATTGTGATTGTCAGGATGCTCATCAAGAATTTTGTAGATTTCATCAAGCAGCCTTTGTGCAGCTGATTTCTTGTTTCTATTTCTGATCCATTTGTAATAGCCTGTTTCGCTGACCGGAAGTGTCTTGCAGTATTCTTTTATTGAATACTTACTGTATTCAAATTTTTTCATGTAAAAGATATATGCAAACAGATCTGCTTTCTTTATTTCTTCCGGTCTAGTGCGAAAAAACCGAGGGCATCCTTCAGTATGTCATTGGCTTTTTTTAATTCTGCAATTTCTTTCTGCAGTTCCTCGACAGTTTTTGGTTCTTCTGTTGATTTTTCTTTCTTTTCTTTTGTTTTTCTTTTCTTTCTCCAGTCAATTAAGGTTGCGTAGTTTATGCCCAGCTGCTGTGCTGCCTTCTTTGGTCCAATCTCATCTGAAAGCGAAATTGCTTCTTCCCTGAATTCTTTGCTGTACCTTTGCATTCGAAATACCTCTCTTTATTTTCGTAAAATTTTAGGTATTTTTCGACTGCACTTTTATTGTATCCTTTCAGTTGTAAATTGCTGGTTCCCGTAATTCCTGTTTAAGAAAATTAATTGGTTCATCCTTAAGAAAACTTCCTTCTCTTAGTATTTCCCTTGCAATGTTTTTTTCGATTGGTTTTTCTGAATCAAAAGCCTGCAAATAACATGGAATGCCACCTAAGATTCCATAGGCCATCAGTTTTTCTTCATTTGAATATTCAGGAAAAAACAATGCCGAATCAAAATAATCAAATGCCTTAAGTTCAAGATGTGCTGTTGAACGCCCATAAAGTGGACTTTTTGAACCTAGAACTTCACCTTCCATAAAACTTACAGAGGAACCACAAAGAACAAGGAATATATTTTTCTCTTTCCACTGATGATCTATTGTGTGCTGAAAAATGCTCTTTATTGATTTATTCTCACTAGCAATGTATGGAAATTCATCAATTACAATAACAAGTCTGTCTTCAGTTGCTTTTGATGTAACATATTTTAATGCTGTTTCCCAATCTGAAAACTCACCAAAAAAATCATTATCAAAATATGTTTGCACAGTTTTTGAAAAATCAAGAAGATTTAATGAATCATTCTTTTCCTGTGCTGAAAAGAACAACGGTTTTTTATTTTTAGTGAATTCTTTGAGGAGTTCTGTCTTTCCGACACGCCTACGGCCATAAAGAACGAGAAATTCAAATTGTTTTGAATCATATAAGTCTTCTAATAATTCAAGTTCCTTTTTTCGGCCTTTAAACATATTTACTCCATTTGAAAATGTAAACTTTAGAGTAGTATACTTTAGAGTTTACTATTTTTCAACCTTTTTCTTTTCTCTGTATATGA
>JAHBAD010000019.1 GCA_018385395.1 Treponema sp. | reverse complement strand
GCTCCGCCGCGGAGGCTAGGTTGTCACACTGATTAGAGATAAAAGGGTAATGGCAGCTAACGCAACGCTCTAACGAGCTGTGGGGAAATCTGTTTGTATGGGTAAAGATTTTTTTTGTATGGCGTATTGTATGGGTTAGCGTTTTGTCAAAGTTTTAAGTCTATGTTTCCCTGCGTAATTCATTAAAACAAAAATATTTATTTGATTTAATCCTGCTTGTAAAAAAACTTACGCGAGGGAACAACACGACCGTCAGGAAAGTCTGCAGACAGGCTTGATAGTTTCCTTGCCGGGCTGCAACTTAGCGATGCTATGCTCAAGCCGCAGAATGCGGCGACTTAAATAATTTCCTATAGGCAAACGACCGAAGGTCGTAGCTAGCGTTCCAAACGGTCGTAATTGTGACCGGGAGTAAGTTTTTTTAGAGACCATAACTAATCAAAAAAAATATGTTTGATTTATAGGTAGATTAAAACTTTCTTATGAACTCGCTGAGCTGCCTGGCCATTTTTTCATGTGTTGCGGCACTCGGGTGCCAGTCTGCAGCGATTCCGTCTTTCTCATCCTGAACCGGGAAGACAAGTGTCTTAATCTGTGCTGACGGAAATTCTGCCTTGAACTTTTCAACGGCTGTCTCAACTGCAGGACATAAAAGCTGTCCCATAACACCAAGACAGCAGATAATTTTTGCGTCAGGTGAACGGCGGTGAACTTCTTCAAGAAGTCCGCGGTAAAGATTGATGAAAGTTAAAGTTCTTTCTTCTTTGTCGCGGGTCCAGCTCTGGTCATTCGTTCCAAGATTGATGATTACAAAATCAGGTTTGTATTTTGAAGCTTCCCAGACTTCAGGATCTTTTTTCAATCTTAAGGAAGCACTTTTGTCGGTATATGGCCAGGTGCGTGGCATAGTCCAGTTGTTGTCCGGAAGTTCAATAGAAGGGTCAACGTAAGTTGATGAAAGTCCGATGCCACTCCAGGAAATCATGTTGTAATCGGCGTTGAGTTTTCTTGCGGTAAGGTAAGCATAACCTTTGTCGGCCCTTTCAATATCAGTTCTGAAATTGTCTTTTTCCCATACTCCGTCAATTCCATAACCGCAGGTAATTGAATCTCCGATGTATTCAAGTTTCAGGTCGTATTTATGCTCTGGTAAAACTTCGAGGTGTCCGTCAATTTCAAGACCTGCAAATCCTGCCATGCCAAAGGCATCTTCTGAAATTTTCATTACGCGGATTTTGACAGTTTTTTTCTCATCACTTTCAAAAAGGACGCAGTCGTTTTCTTTTTGTGAAAGTTCAATACGGCTGTCAGCCTGAAGGGCATAATCTTTGTCTAAATCAGAAACAAAAATTCCAATCCAGCCAAGATTTTCTTTGTTCCAGTGTTCAGGATCGCTGATAATTTTTGCAACGGCTTTTTTGCCAGTGAAAGCAAATTCAAAACTCGAAGCAGTCCAGTTAAAAAATCGGACGCCGTCCGAATCCAAGCAGCGTCCTTTCCATGTAAGTTGGTCTTTTGAAACAGTCATTATTTTCCGTTTTACTTTTTATTATTTATTGATTTGAATACAGGTTTGAATGCAATAAGGTAATCTACGAAAGAAACATAGCAAAGAATCAGACATAAAGCAAAAAGCCCGATTCCAACACCCCACATAGTTTTCATTGTGTGATATGGAACCGCAACTCCGCATCTTACAAGAGTTTCAAGGAAGAAACCGTAGAAAGCCGAAACAATGTACATTACAGTTTTAAGTTTTCCGCCTTTTCTTGCTGCAATTGCAGTTCCCTGCATTACGGCTACCATTCTGAGGAATGTCATAGAAAGTTCGCGGTAGAAAACCAGAACGAAAATAAAGGCTGGCATATAACCGGCCATTGGAAGTTCACGGCTCATGCTGAACATCAGACAGCAGAATGATGACAGGTGAAGGATTACATCGGCAAAAGGGTCAAAAACCTTTCCAAAATCGCTTACTTCATTGTGCTTTCTGGCATAGTGACCGTCCAGTCCGTCAGTGATTTCTGCAAAAACAAGAAACGGAAGCAGAATAATCATCGAAGGGGCGGCGAACTTGCCTGTCCAGATAGGAATAAAATATAGAAGAAAAACAACAGGTGCTGCAATTACACGCACAATAGTAAATTTATTTGATGTACTCATAGTTTAAGTATCGTAAAATTTGCAGAATAAGTCAAATAAATCCCGAGTGTATAACGTTTTTATGGATATTTAATGCATGGAATCCAAAATTTAAGGTATTTTTTGTAAAAATTTGATATTAAATTTTTTATCCTATCGTTTATAGTGATAGATATGAAAGCTACTAAAGTTAAATTGACACCAGCTGCATGTGCACTGGATATGGGTGACGGAAGCGAACGCGGTCTTTATGTAAATCAGGATTACCTTCTGCAGAAAATGCGAAAAATCCACCGCGGAATCTCATTGATGTATACATATTATCCTCATGACAAGGAATGGCCTCAGCGCGTAAGTGTTGCTTTGCCTGAAAATAAAGCAGGAGGAGCATGGAACTTTCCGTATGAAGATTATTTCCCTTATCAGGGTGGAAAAAATGGTGACAGGAACGCTGAACCATTCTGTTACATGAAAGACATCCGCCGGCACGGTATGGATGTTGTTCTTACAATGACAATTGATCCTCATCTTGAAGACGAATATCTTATCGAAGTGGCAAAAGACCTCCGTTCCTACGGACGTCTTCTTCTGCGCGTAAATCATGAATGTACAGGTTCATGGTTCTGTTTCAATAAGCGAGCATCTTATCAGGAAATTGCAGATTTCTTTGTTCGTTTTGCAAACATTATTCATGAATATGCTCCAAACGTAAAAATCATTCTTTGTGCAGGAATGTTCCAGAAAGAAACAGGAAAAATTGAAATGGAAGATGTTTTCCTGGAAGCTCACAAAGTTGCGGACATATGGTCTGGTGACCAGTACCTTTCACTTCACTGGGGATGGCCAAATGATATCGCTGAAAAAGAAAATCTTGGAATGTCACATGCCTGCTATGATGTAGACGATGTTTACGAAAAGGCAAAGGAAACGCTCAAACGTCTTCGCGAAATTACAGGCCAGGACAAACCATTTGTTCTTTCAGAACTGAATGGCGACGGTGATGTTACAGGCGCCTGGGAACAGGCAAATATGATGCGTCACTTTATGGAACGCCTGGAACAGGATGATGAAAAATGGCTCAGTGCTTTCACTATGTATCAGTTCCGCGATGACGGACGTCTTGGCTGTGAAATCACAGATCCTAACAATCCTGAAGTTGGAATTGAGCAGCCACTTCTTGGGGCATACCGAAAGGAAGCACACAAAGATTTCTTCAGCACAAAAGCCGTGGCAGACGGCGAAATTGAACTTCCTGCAAAACTTCGCTGGGGTGGAGCAGAAGACGCAGAAGGTGTTGAAATCCCTCTCTCATTCTCAGGTAATCCATGTTTCTGCGAAGCATATTTTAAGGATGAACTTAAAGATATGAACCTGGTGCTGGAACTTGGCGGTTACTGGTTCTACAAAAAGCCTGGCGTTACATGCGTGGATATGATGAGTTTCTTCTTTGAAAATCCACTTAGCGGAAAGGCTGATATGAAGCTTCACATTTACTGTCCACCGAAAGACGGTATGAACCACCCTGAAAGCGGCGATCCAGATACAACAAACGGCGACTGGATGACAAACGATTATACAGTTCTTCCAAAACTTCCTGAAGTCCGTATCCGCTGCTTCGGTGAAGAACCAAGCGTTTTGAAAAGATATTAATTTTTTTTTGTAGGGAGGGAGCCCCCTCCCTGGCCTCAACCGAAAGGGGCTGTCCCAAAAGTAATGAGTGTAGCGTTCATTGAGCTTGTCGAAATGAATGCTACCTAAATGTGGTGGTTTCGATAAACTCAACCACCGTAATGCCTCCTTATTGGACAGCCCCTTTTTCGTTTTCGGCACACCCACCCCTGCGGGGGTATCCCCCCGCAACGCCCCCTGATTTCCGCTTTTCACTTTGTTATAGTTTCTTGCACGGCGATATGTGCAGCGAATCAAATGATGCAGCTGACGGGCACAAAAGTTGCGAGGCTGCGAGGCGTGATGATGCTGCCGGTGCGGCACATAGTGCGGCCGGCGGGTGGCGAAATTCTGCAGAAAAGCTATAAATTTGCTCTTGCCGCCTGATTTATAGCCGAAACGGCTAAGAACGCCTCCGCCGGCCTTGCGTGAGAACCCATTTTTGCTATAAATCGCTTGTTTTGTGGGGGAGTTATAGCAAAAACGCATATTCAGCCGCCACAAAACGCCCTTGGGGGCGGCCGGTGCGGCACATAGTGCGGCCGGCGGGTGGCAAAATCCTGCAGAAAAGCTATAAATTTGCCCTTGCCGCTTGATTTATAGCCGAAACGGCTAAGAACGCCTCCGCCGGCTTTGCGTGAGAACCGGTTTTTGCTATAAATTGCCTGTTTTGTGGGGGAATTATAGCAAAAACGCATGTTCGACCGTCACGAAACGCCATTACGGGCGGCCGGCGCGGCACATAGTGCGGCCGGCGCTGGACTGATAGCCCCTAAAAAGCTATAAATTTGCCCTTGTCGCTTGATTTATAGTCGAAACGACCAAGAAAACTTCCGCCGGCCTTGCGTGAGAACTGGTTTTTGCTATAAATTGCCTGTTTTATGGGGGAGTTATAGCAAAAACGCATATTCAGCCGCCACAAAACGCCCTTGGGGGCGGCCGGTGCGGCACATAGTGCGGCCGGCGGGTGGCAAAACTCTGCAGAAAAGCTATAAATTTGCCCTTGTCGCCTGATTTATAGCCGAAACGACCAAGAACGCCTCCGCCGGCCTTGCGTGAGAACCCATTTTTGCTATAAATCGCTTGTTTTGCGGGGGAATTATAGCAAAAACGCATATTCGGCCGACACGAAACGCCGCAGTGAGATCTGCTGGAACATAAGTGCACCGGTGAGGCGCCGTCACGAGTTCAATTTCTGCGAAATAGAAGCCGTTCTGGTTCTGGCTTAGGGGGTGGAGTCCCCGCGGAGCGGTCCGCCCTGGCGGAATGTGATCTGCACCCAAAAAAGGTGACAGTTTTAAAAGTCACTGGTGTCGAATTGGTGACACTTTCTTATTTTTAGTCAGCTGTAATACAGCATATTTATTTTACTGCAACCGTTTGAGAGACAAAAGTGTTTCTTCTGTTTCAAAACAGTTACAGATTTTTATAATTGCAAATACTCTGATTCCTGTCAATCTTTTATGACCATCAGATATGTCCCTTTCGGATTCTGTTCCCGAAACTGCACCGGTGATAATCCGCCTAAAGACTGCTTTGGTCTTTCGTTGTTGTAATATTCAATAAATGGCGCAATTTCAGCTACAACTTCATCAATGGGAATCTGTCTGTTTTTGAACTTTGACTTGCCGAACTTATTGTAAAGGCATTCGGTTTTTATTACTCCGTTTGCACTTCCCATTGACGCATTATCCCAGCAGACTCCTCTTGCAGAACAGCTTTGAATCATTCCCAAAAACTTAATCTTTTCCTTGAATTTTGGAGAAAGATAAGTTGATCCCTGGTCTGTATGAAAAATGGCTCCTTT
>JAHBAD010000008.1 GCA_018385395.1 Treponema sp. | reverse complement strand
CTTTGACCCGCTTCACATGAAGCTGTCGATCGCTGCAAAGCAGCTACCTTACCAGGGGCTTGGGGGCGGGTCCCCAAACTAGCGTCCTGACACACCCATTTTTGTGACTGGGAGTAATCCATTAAACTTGAATAAACAAATCTATTTGATTTAATCCTACCATAAATATTTATTATATTTTCGAGGGACGTTGAATTACAAATTGAAAGTTAGTACCATGTAACTATGAAACTTGAAGAAGTTGATTTCATTTCACAAAACATTGTCACGACCGAATTATTCGGATGTGACACTTCTGTTACAAATGTTTTTTTGTATCAGGAGCGTTATAAAATTTCATCCTTTGTGAAATCCGAGATTTTCTTCAGATATTATAATACAACTCCAAATCACACAGGCTTCGGTTTTCCAGTTCCTTTCAAATCAGCTCCAGAGGATTATCTTAAAACGGCATTGGAAGAAATCCTAAACAGCGAAAACCCACGGTTCTGCTATGTTTCTGAAAATCAGAAAAAACTGATTGATGCCTGTCTTCAAAAATATTTTCCTGAATACAAAATAAACTGGGAAACCTTCAGGGGAGATTCAGATTATCTTTATCTACAGAGCAATCTTGCAGACTTACCAGGGAAAGACTATCAGAAAAAAAGAAATCACATTTCTAGATTTAATAGAATTTACAAAGACAACTGGCAATTTAAAACTTTTCCTGAAGAAAATATTAAAAACGACATCCTTGCCGTCGAAGAAAAATGGTTCAATGAGAACGGTGGAAACGAGAATTCAGATCTTCAGTCTGAATACAGTATCATAGAAAATGCAGTTCATAATGCAGAATCTCTGAACATTATTGGTGCAGTTTTATATATAAACGAAAAGCCTTCTGCCATGTGTCTTGCATCCCCTGTTTCTGGAGAGACACTCGATGTTCTCTTTGAAAAATCAGTTTCTGAAACTGCAGAAAACGGTTCATACGCCGCAATCAATAAAATGTTTGCCGCTCACTGTTCTGCATATAAATATCTGAACCGGGAAGAAGACCTTGGAATTGAAGGACTTAGAAAAGCAAAACTTTCCTACAAGCCCGAAATCATTTTAGACAAATATTTCGGAAGCCTTGTAAGAAAGTAAATCTGAAAATCTACCAGTGAAGTTCTGCTTCAAAGCTAACGGCTTCTGAAGTTTTTCCTACGACTATAATCTTTTTTTCATCATCACAAATATCACCAAAAATCTGAAGTGTTTCATCGATCATGGCTTCTTTCGAAAAATTAATTCTGAAATCTGTGAACTGTTTTCCGCGGTATTCAGGTGGAAGAGCATCTACCGCAAAAGCGGCGTAACGGGAATTGTTTGTGTGCCCATTTGCATCAATGTCCGAGTAGCAGATTTTTCTTTCGGCAAGAAGCTTTGCATTTTCTGATAAAGTGATTTTTCCGCAAGGGAGACAGTCGTGATCCATTTTCAATTCACTTGGAGTTCTGAGGCCCATTTCATCAAACTTCTTGATTGGCATAAGTCTTCTGTTATTCAGATCGACCAGAAGCCAGGTGGAAACTCCTGAAACAAGTTTTTCTCCGTCTTCAGATCTGATTTCATAATCACGGACAAACTGAAGTGCTTCCGATTTTTCTTCCCAGGTTGAAAGAACTACATGCTGATTTTCTGTCGGGTATTTATAAATCTTGAATGAACAGCGTGAAACCAGAATGGCAATTCCTTTTTCTGTAAGGGCGTCACGGCTCATATTTCTTACATTGAAATCTTCAACTGCTGCATCAGAAGTAAGTTTAAGAAGCTGATCCAGTGCAAATTTTTTATCAGTGTTACACTGCGAAAAATAAATCATTGTTTCATAAAAGAATTTGTTACTTTCATCATGATACTGTTTATAAGTGTTCATAAGGTTTCCTCTAACTTTTGGAGATACAGATATTTTACAAAAATTCGGTTTCTGGTGGAATAAGGGGAGGCAACGTTCATGCTTACAGAAAAGGATTTTAAATCAAAAACATTCCCTGAATTCTGGAATCTGACAGTTTCAAAATACGCAGACAATAAAGCTGTGGGATTTGCCCTGAAAATGACATTACTTCTATCACAGAAAAAGACCATACCCTTTCTTTCCTGCCTTTAAGTCATGTTTATGAATTCACTGCAGGTTTTACATATATTCTTTCGTACGATGCCTGTATCTGGTATATGGCAAAATCACCTGTAGTCCCTGCACTGCTTAAAGTATTTGCAAACCTTCGACCAATGCAGGGCGGCGATATGAAAATCCTGAATCCAAATGAATATGGAATCGGGGAAGTTGTAGTTAAAAGCGATAATGCTATGGCAGGCTACTACAAAGATGCAGAAATGACAATATTGTACTTTGGATTGTCGATTCTAACTTCAAAGCCGTCACGGGTCAGAGGAACATCGAAATAGAAGCCTTGAATTCTTGTACAACCAAGATTTTTCAAAACTGAAAGCTGTTCTTCTGTCTCGGCACCTTCACAAATAACATCGGAACCCACGTCTTGTGCGATGGAAATAATATGGGCAAGAATCCTGCGATTTTTTTCTGTTAAGGAATCGATAAAACTTTTATCAATTTTCAAAACATTAAATGGAACTTCCATAATCAGATTTATAGAAGCACTTCCTGTTCCAAAATCATCAAGCGCTGTGGTCATACCGTAATTTCTAAGGGCAAGAACAACGCCTTTAAGATACTCAATAGGGAATTCGTCAATCGTTTCTGTAATTTCAACCTGAATCAAATGTTCAGGGATTTTGTATTTCAGAAGAACATTGTGAATCGCTTCTGCCAGAATTGGGTTACCAAGATTTTTACGCGAGAAATTTACAGAAATTGTCGGAGGTGTTTTCCCCGCATCAAGCCAGGAACGAATATCACGACAGACACATTCCAGCATGTAAAAGTCCAGAGCACAGATATTTTCATTCTGCTCCAGAACCGAAATGAAATGACTTGGAAGAACAACATTCCCTTCATGTTCCCAACGCACCAAAGCCTCGGCACCACAGAGTGAGTTATCTGAAATATCAACTTTTGGCTGATAGTAAGGTTTGAACTCTCCTGTCGCCATGCACTTTGGAATAAGATCCTGAAGACTTCGTATTTCATTAATTTCTTTCTGAAGTTCAGGTGTAAGGAAAACGTAAGGCTTACGCTTCATGTGCTTTGCAATATTTCCTGCCATGGAAACATTGTTCATAATCTGATTCGGATCAATATCGTTTGATTCAATGCCATAAATTCCCGCAACGGATGACATTGTAACAACTTCAGTTCCACTTCCATTCGGAAGATTTATTGTAATATCCGTGTGAGCAAGCTGCTTAAGAAAATCCTGGGTATTTTCTTTCCTGACCAGCGCAACAAAAAAATTACCGCCAAGACGACCAAGCACTTCATCCTCTGCCATAGATTCACGAAGCTTGAGTGCATATTTTACAATGATTTCGGAACCTGCATCTCCACCGTATTTACGGTTAATCAGTCCCATTCTTTTTATATCAAAATGAAGGGCATTGTAATCAGTAAGTCTGCCGTTTTCCTTTCGTCTTACAACTTCGATTATGAAACCGTAAGCATTGGGAAGCCCAGAAGCTTTCTCACGACATGCAATCTGCATAAGGAAAAAGTTCTGGTCTATTAGGGAAAGAGCAAAAAGGATAATTGCGCAGAATCCTATAGAAAGATTCATAAGTGAAAGCCCATAAAAAAGAACCTGAATAACAGAACAGGTAAGTGGCAGAAGCGCAAAGGTCAAAAGTGAAATGAAAATAAGTTTCGGGAAAATCTTTCTGTATTCAATAATCACTGAAAGAATAATCACGTAAATAAACAACGGTGCAATGAACGAAAGTAAAAAGAATGGCCCTCGATGATAGATATTATTTTCATCAATAAAGTAAATATGACCTGTAAAAAGATTGATTAATATTGCGGCCATTCCGACATAAGCACAAATGTTTATCAGATTAAATCGAAGCGCACCGCCTTTACGTGTTTCATAAACAAAAGTTCTAAGATATCTGTTTAATCCAAGAAGCTCAACATAAAGCAAGAAGAACAGAAGAAAGTTTACTGTCCGTATAACAAAGTATCCGACAGTGGTGGTACTTTCCTGAAATACATAACTGAAATAATCAGCAAACAAAAGAAGTGAAGTTACACATTCGATATGAAGAAGTGCCTGTTTTCTAATTACAGACTGATACCTTACGATACTGCTGAAAAGGAAAATCAGAGCACAGATTGTTCCACCGAGAAAAAGTAAAAATAACTGAATATCGCCTATGCTTTTCATATTCGGGTATATAAATATATACTACACCCGAAATTCAGAATTTAACAGAAAAAGAAAACCGTGAAGATTAAAGCATTTCACGGGATTTATTTTTCTGCTATGCTTTATGATATGAAACATCACATCATAGTAAAATTTAATAAAGACGCACCTGCCCTTGAAGAAATGCTTCCTGATATTGAAAAGATTTTTGAAGGCGTACTGGAAGTTCCAGGGGTAAATTCCTACAACCTGGTTTTGAACTGCATTGATCGTTCAAACCGTTACAATCTGATGATTGTAATTGATATGGAAAAATCTGCCCTTGAAGCATATGACAACTGCCACGCTCACCATATGTGGAAAGACAATTACAGCAAGTTCATTGAATCAAAGGCGATTTTTGACAGCGAGTAAAATTATTTTTTCGTAAGAATCTTTATAGCGCTCTGTCATCTGAGTCCAGATTGGAATCAGTGTTTCTTCTATATTTTCGGGTGTTGAAGTTCCCACAGCAGTGTTATTGTGAAAATCGAAAATGACAGTAAGATCCAGTTCCTTTGCGTATGTAACAAAATTATCGAGACAGGCGAAAAAGCATTCAGGAATTTTCCAGCCATTATCTGCGGAGCAGAAATGTTCCAGATACATTGGAAGGCGGACAACATCAGCACCAAGACTTACAAAAGTTCTTCTATTTTATCAAGTATCAACTGATCAGCGGGAAGCCAGTTTACCGACCGTAAAGTTTCCTTGTTTACCCATTTTGCTGCTTCATGTTCCAGCAGCTTTAATTCTCCCGAAACAATAGTACACAAAATACAATGCATTGTCAGATGAAAAGCCGGATAATCATACTCCACTACACCAACTTTTTTTTCAGCCTTAATTTCTGCGGCAAGTTCTTCCCGGATTTCCCTAACAATACATTCTTCCGGAGTTTCGCCGGGTTCAAGCTTCCCGCCTGGAATTTCCCACCAGCCTTTCCAGTCGCCGTAACCGCGCTGAGTTGCAAAGATTTCTCGCTTGTGAGTTTCCGGATTGTTTCGAAGGATTATTGCTCCGCTTACTGTAATCTGCTTCATTTAGTTTTCATTCCCTGAAGCAATCCAGGTATCATCATCGCTGTGATAGTAAATGAGTTCAGGATAATTTTTATTACATACGTTGCATTTTGATTCCGATTCTGATGCTGGGCTATAACAGAACGGACAGTAAAACGCATTATCAATTCCGCTCTGAACGGCTAAGGTTTTGCCTGGGAATAATTTAAAATTGTAGCCTTCTTTTATATCAACATTTTCCATTTTTAAAAGTTCCTTAAAAATAATATATCACAATTATAAAAACCCTTGAATTAAATCACAACTTTAAGCAAAAACTTTCTGTCATCATGTATAATTGAATAATGAATATAACTCTGCTTCATGTATCTATCCTGAATAATTCTCAAATGACTTTTGCCCGTAGCGGTGGAAATGTAGGGAGCGACGGCTGAAAGCCGGCAAAACATTCGAGGAATGTTTTGAGCGAGTCTCCGAGCAACTGTGTTGCGAAGGCGTCTGG
>JAHBAD010000159.1 GCA_018385395.1 Treponema sp. | reverse complement strand
GATTTTAAGTCAGTTTTCATTTTATTGCTTTTTGTGATATACTGTTCTATATGAGTAATAAATTCAGAGTTAATCAGAAAATTGTATATCCTAGTCAGGGTGTTGGAAAAATTCTGGAAGTTTTCGAAAGAGACTTCAAAGGTGAAAAAACTCCTTACTACAAGATTTATATCGAAGCATCTGACATGGTTGTCATGGTTCCTGTTGCAAACGCAGAATCTCTTGGAATCCGCCAGATAGTTGGAAAAGATGATGCAAAAGCCGCTATGGAACTTCTTTCAGAAGAAGGAGATCCTATTACTTCAGACTGGAAACTCCGCTACCAGATGAACCTGGACCTTCTGAAGAAAGGTACTGTAAAAGACATTGCTACAATCGTTCGTACATTATATAACCGCAGTAAAGTAAAGGAACTTCCTATTCTGGAACGTAAGCTTTATGACTCTGCAAGAAAACTTCTCATTGATGAAATTTCAATTGCACTTGGAATGTCAGAAAAAGAAGTTGAAAATCAAATTCACCTGAAGCTGGAACCGCCTGGAGCAACACCAAAGGTTAAGCATGCAGTAATCATGGAAGATGATGAAGATGATGACCTTATGGATGATGTAAAAGACAAAAACAAAGGTTCTTCAGATGATGACGGAGATTTCGGAGACGAAGAAGACTTCGATGACGAGGAATAAACCTGCAGTTCTTATTACAGCCGCCGGTTCTTCAACGAGAATGGGCGGTCACATCAAAAAAGAATATATGGCTCTGGAAAGCGGAACAGTTCTTTCCACTGTTGTAAAAAACTTTCTTTACGGTACAAGCACAGAGTTAGTTTGTATCACCTGTCCTAAGGGCGGAAAAGAAGATGCAGAAAAAGCTGTTTTTTCTGACAGCCAGGTCTGCAAACTTCTTAAAAAAAATCCTGATATTAAAATTCTTTTTACAGAAGGCGGTTCAACACGCCAGGCTTCAGTTTTTAACGGACTAAAAAAAATCAGGGAAACCCTTAAAAATACAGAAAATATACTTGTTGCAATTCATGATGGTGCGAGACCTTTTATTACTAAGGAACTTCTGGACCGGACATTTTCAGAAGCGGAAAAGTCGGGGGCTTCTTTTCCGGGACTTGAACCAACTGAAACACAAAAACAAATTGATTCAAATGGGATTGTTACTTCACACTTAAAACGGAAAGACCTTATTTCTGTCCAGACTCCGCAAATTTTCGATTTTGAAAAAATTTATGAAGCTCATATAAAAGCAGAAACTGACGGTCAGGAATACACAGATGATACAGAAATTTTCGGCCGTTATGCAGGACCTGTTTCAACTGTAAAAGGTGATGCTGCAAATATAAAAATCACCTACCCTGGTGACCTTAAAACAAATGAAGAAAATAAAAAAATGATTCATACAGGACTTGGTTACGACATGCACCGCCTGATTACAGGACGTAAACTTTTTCTTGGCGGGATAGAAATACCATTTGAGAAAGGCGAAGACGGACATTCAGACGGAGATGTTCTTCTTCACGCCATTACAGATGCACTTCTTGGAGCTTCAGGTCTTGGTGATATAGGATCCTTCTTTCCTCCTGAAGAAGAAAAATGGAAAGATGCAGATTCTAAAATTTTATTAAAAACTGTCTGGAATAAAATAACAGAGAATGGCTGGAAACTGGAAAACCTTGACTGTGTAATAAAAATTGAAAAACCAAAGTTTATTCCATACAGACAGGAAGTGATTAAAAGCATTTCAACGGTTCTTAATGTGCCAGAGGATTCAGTTTTTGTAAAGGCAAAAACTTACGAAAAAACCGGAAACTGGGAAAACCAGGTAGAAGCATTTGCTACCTGTCTCTTAAGTAAATAACTTCTTCAAAATAAGGCGGCCTGTTGGCCGCCTTATTTATTACACCATACTGTCTTCGTCAGGAAGTGACAGAATCAGTTCAACTTCGGAAACTGTAAGCCCTGTTCGAGAAGCAATTTCTTCATCAGTCCACTTCTGCTGACGTTTTAGAACATGAACATTGTGCCGTATCTGAGGAGTAACAGCATTTGTCTTTGAAGCAGAACTGCTTCGTGAACGAGTTGTTTTTACTGGTTCTGCCGCCACACTTCTAAGGGCATCGAATTTATCGTCAACATCTTTACTAAGCTGGCGGATATTAAGTTCAAGTTTTCCAATTCCTTTTGATGCCGAATTAATATCTTCAATTCGCTTTTCAGAATCAGCCATAATTGTTTCAATGGTACTGAGTTTCTTTGCTGTATCAGAAATTTTCTTGGCATTTTTAAGAATAACATCAACATCACTCTGAACTGCTTTAATTTCATTTGGAAGAGATGCTACCTGCCGCTGACAGTCAACCAGAGTCTGATCAATTTCTTTCTGTTTCTCAAAGGCATCAGTAATATCCTGGCTTACGCGGTCCAAAACATTCTTTTTCTGTTCAATACGAGTCATTTTTTCATCGGCAGCATCAACAGCTTCCTGGAAATTTTTCACGCGGACTTCAAGGTCAACCATATCATCCGACTTGTCTGTAAGAGAACGGATTTTTGAATCAACCTGACCTGAAAGTTCCATCATATAATTGAAACGCTGTTCAAGGCTTTCAACCTTATTATTCTTAGCTTCAAAATCAGCTATTGTGTCATCAAGGTTTTCATTCATGCGGCAGATTTCTTTATACTGAGACTGGAATTTATTGGATTCATCAACAAAGTTTTCAAGATCTTCAAAGGCAGATCTGATGCTTTCAATTTGCGAATCAATCTTCTTTTTCATAACATCTGCTTTTTCATATGCAGACATCTGTGACTGAACAGCATTAACTTCCTTATTGATTTCAGAAAGACGCATGAGAAGTTCATTTGATTTATTCTGAAGATCATCCATAAGGGCATTCTGATTCTGTGTATTTGTCTTTGTAACTGTTTCAAGTCTTTCCTGAAGTTCCTCAATTTTTTCAGATATATCTTCAGACTGCTCTGTAATCTTTGTGTCGGTTGCTTCAAGCTTCTGAACAAAAGAATCATTAAAGTTCTCAAAATTTGTGACAAACTGTTCTTGTTTTCGGCGCATTTCATCAGAAGATTCTTTCTGGAAACTTTCAAGTTCTTCCTTAAACATATTAGTTGAATCAGACATCTGCTGCTTCAACTGCATTTTCCACGTATTGAATTCCTGAACTGCAGCATCGATCGAAGAAGAACTTGTTTCCTGACGAGATTTCATATTTTCTTCAAAATTTTCAAGATCTTCTCGGATTGATTTTTCAAGCTTCTGAACAGCACCACTTATCTGTGAAATATTCTTATCACCAAGAGATTTAATTTCTTTTGCTGTATTCTGACTTACCTCTTCAATTTTATCTGAAGTTTCTTCGCGGAATTCATTAAGAAGTTGGCGAATTTTATTTATATCTGACTGAAGCTGTGTTTTTGTTCCTTCTACATCAGACTCAACCGTATCAAGCTGACTTTCAGTTTTCTTTTCCATTGCCATTATATTTGCTTTAAGCTTTTCGGCATAGCTTTCTTCTATTTGACGACGACTATCTTCGTAATCCTGAGACATAGCAGAAAGTCGTCCGTCAAAATTACTTTTCCATTGACTCAGATCTGTATCAACTTTATCTTCTGAATCAGAAAGTTTTCTTTCAAATGCTGCTTCAAATTCTGAAAGTTTTGCACTCATAGAACCGGTTGCACTATCTTTAAGTCCGGAAAGAGCCTGGTCAATTTCGCGAATTTTATCTTCAAGTTCACCAGAACTTTCTTTAATACCTTCACTGAAGCGTTCATGACGTTTCTGTTGCTCACCTGTAAATTTATCAAAGTCAGCAAGAATGCGGTTCTGAACATCATTCATTGCGCCCCTAAGGCTTTTATCCAGCATATCAATATCTACTGTAGAAGTCTGAAGCTGTGAAATTTTGTATTCAAGATCTCTTTTATATTCACCAAGCTGATCATCTGCACTTTCAAGAATACTAAGTCTGCGGCTTTCACCGTCTGCCAGAGCATTTCTGATTTCATCCTGAAGTGTTTTATTAAGGACTTCAAGTTTCTTCTGGGATGAAACCTTAAAGTCTTCGATTTTTGCTTCAGCTTCCTGAATCTTTGCTTCAAGTTCAGGTCTCAAACCAGAAGCAAGTCGCTGTGCATCTTCACATTCTTTCTTAAGCTGATTAACTGTTTCTTTGGTTTCTTTAAGAACATCACTGGCAGAATCTTTTGTTGCTTTAAGAGTGTCATTGATTCCGGCCTGGAATGTTGAAAGTTTTGCCTGAAGGTTTCCTGTATAAGTTTCGTATTTTTCCTTAAGAGAAGAATCAACAGCATCAACCTTTGCACTGACCTTTTCAGAATTCTTTTCATATTCTGCGAAACGGTTTTCAAGCGACAACTGAACATTTTCAAACTGCTGGCGATAGTTTGCATCAAGTTCTTTAAGCTGTTTTTCCATAGAAGCAGCAAGTTCATTTTCTTCACCGTTCAAGCGGTTTTGAAGTTCTTTCATTACCGTTTCAAGATTTCCGGTACGTGCATTAAAGTCAGCTTCAATAGAAGAAAGTCTATCTTCGTTACTTGAAACAAAATCATCTACGCGCTTGTTATAACCTGTAGTAAATGCATTTGTTTTCTGTTCAAGTTTTTCAAAATCAGTTTTGAACTTTTCTTCGAAACGGCTAATAACACCGTCATTCTTACCTGCAACGGAATCAAGGGCAGCTGCATAATTTTCCTTAAGCCCCGTATATTTTTCCTGATAGCTCTGAGTAAGTTTTTCTACATGGTCTTTCATTCCTTCTTTTATACGATCCATGTAATCTTTTACATCAGCTGAAAGCTTTTCATATTTTTCTTTATAAGAAGCCACGGCATTTTTATAATCGGCTTCATATTCTTCAGAAAGTTCCTGGATTTTCTGTGAATGTTCATTATTAATAGAAGAAAGACGTTCAGAAACATCATCGTCAATTTCACTAATCCGACTCTGAACTGTATTTTCAAGAGTTCCCATTCTTTCTGTAGCTTCAGATTCAATTCTACCAAGTCTTCCTGTTACATCTGTTTCAAGAGCATCCATTCTTCCGGTAATTTCAATTTCAACAGAAGACATACGGTCTGAAACATCAGCGTCCAATGCCTGAATACGTCCGGAAACTTCACCTTCAACCGATTTAAGACGATTTGAAACATCTGTATCCAAAGTGGTCATGCGACCTTTTACATCACTTTCAAGAGAACTTACACGATCCTTTACATTACTTTCTACATTCTGAAGTTTTTCTGTAACAACAGTTTCAACTTTCTGAAGTCTTCCCTTCACTTCAGTTCCAAGTTTGGTCATAGAATCTGTTACTTCAGCTTCAACTGTCTGAATTTTTCCAGTTACACCTTCATTAAGAGCCTTAAGGCGTTCTGTGACCTCTCCTGTAATTTTTGTGTCGGCTGCTTTTGAAAGTTCGTCTATTTTCTTTTCAAGTTTATCTGTTCTTGCATTGAAATCTTCTGTAAGTTTCACAGCACGTTTGTCTGCCTGCTGACTCAAATGCTGAAAAGCAGAATCTTCCAATTCATTTGCACGTGTGGCAGCCGAATCAAAAGCAGTCTGAATATCAGTATTAATCTGAATAAGAAGATCCTGAGCCCGAGTCTTTTCCTTTTCCAATAATACACGAACATTATCTGTATACTTTTCATATTCAGTTAAAAGGATAGTTCCTGTTTTTTTAAGCTGCTCTTCATTTTTCTCATTAAAGTCTTTTGTAATCTGAGGAATACGATTATTAATTGTCTCAACTTTTTTCTGCTGCTCAGAAAGTTTATTGTTCAGAGTATCAACAATACCGCTTTCTTTTTTTACCAGAAGAAGATTTTCTTCAACCTTTTCTGTCATTACATCCAGTTCCTTAAGAACAGCATCGTACTGGGTGATTTTCTGTTCGATTTTGTTTACAGCGTTGATTTCTGCGTTAATATTCTTAAGATATTCATCAAACTTTGATGCCTGGTCTTTTAAAACTTTAACGGCAGCATTTGCCTGAGTCTGATTTCCCGAAAGCTCAGACATAAGATGATTGAAATCTTTTTTGATTCCACCGAATTTTTCGTCCAGCTGCTGAATACATTTATCTGAATATCTTTTTACACTTTCGTAAGTAGAATTGCGTTTTTCCATCTGATGAAAAACATAAGAGAAGGCTGCTGCTGCCATAAGGGCAACGATAACTGAAATTGTAATAACCACTTTTTTCCCACCCGTTTTTATTATAATTTACTGTTCTAGCACTGCGTGCATTAGGCTTGAATATTCCCGGAAAACCAGATCCGCTTTACCGGTTTTATCTTTTTTCTTTTTTGTAAACCATGCAGCTTTCATGCCGGCATTTTTTGAACCAAGCACATCGTACTTGTAACTGTTACCGACATAAAGAATCTCTTCAGGATTCACCCCTAAAGCTTCTGCCATTTTTTCAAAAGGTACTGAAGAAGGCTTAAGCGCACCGCAATCTTCCGACCCCAGAATAACGTCACAGTAAGGTTTTATTCCCCATAGTTCACCTTTCTGTTCCGGAGGAAAGTCTGAAAGCAATGCTATTTTAAGTCCTGCATTTTTAAATGCCTTTACAGATTCAAGAGCATTTTTACATGGCTTGATTTTCACAAAATGTGATTTCAATCCGCTGTATACAATCTTCTCAAGTTTACTGTGAGCCTGCTCTTCCGAACAGGACAAAGCCCCAGCCATATATTTGATCTGCTCCTTTTTAAAATCTCTTGTGATTCCCATTTTTCGCAAATCTTTACGGGCTTTATTGTACTTTGAGAAAAAATATAAATGTGTCAGGAAATGAAGCGGCAGACGAATGTTCAGCTTCCATGTTTCATAGAGAGTTCCGTCTATATCGTATGCAACTGCTTTTATTTCCCCAAAGTTTTTTGTAGTCAAACTTTTCCCCATTTAAAATACAGTAGTTAATTATACAATT
>JAHBAD010000045.1 GCA_018385395.1 Treponema sp. | reverse complement strand
AAATCAAAACGGTTAATCTTTATTATACTTGAAACCCTTGGGCTTTCAGCTTGTATGCTTCTTTCCGTATTTCCTCTTTCCTGCCGGGTAAGTGTTTCAGGACTTGAAATAATAGGAACAGACTGCAAAGTACCGGTTCTTGAATCATATGAAATACTTGATGAAAATCGTATTGCTATGACATTTTCCGAAGAAGTAAATCTTCTGAGTTCAGCTATTACTGAATATTTTGATGATGAATCACAAAAAATCGAAACAATTTATTCAAAAGCAGAAGACGGACGTACAGTTTTCATAGATATTCCCGGCGGAACCGAAATTGGAAGAGATTATGTCTTTCTTGGAGAAGTTGAAAACAATTGGGGGTCTTCATTAACCTTCTCATACAGATTTACCGGATTTAATAATCATATTCCAAAACTAATCCTTACAGAAATAATGGATGAAACAAGACGTTATACAAAAAGCAAAATAGAACACAAAATTTACGAATTCATTGAATTTTATGCCCTTACAGATGGAAATCTTTCAGGACTCAAAATTTATAGCTGTAATGACGGCGAAAGTAAAGTTTTTGATTTTCCAGGAATTGATGTTAATGCCGGCGATTTCATTACAGTTCACTATAGAAAGAATTCTCTGGACGGAGAACTTTGCATTGATGAAATAACAGGTGATAAAGCTTTATGTCAGGCAGAAGGAGCTTCAAATCAGTCATGGGATTTTTACCTGGATAATACTGAAGCCCGTTTTGGTGCAAGCCAGGATATAGTATTTCTGGAAAACTCAAATAATGGAAAAATACTTCAGGCTATTTTATATTCGAAAACTGGAAAAACAGACTGGACAAAAGATATTTTTAAGGAAACCCATAAACGATGTATTCAAGACGGCGTCTGGAAAGGTGAAACAACCATTGAAGATGCTGTCAGTTTCGAAAACAATGCCAATTTCCAGAGAAATAATCTTCCAGAAATTATTTCTGCCCAAAATAATGATACTTTGGAATGGCCACTTTCTTCGGATAAAAACCAGTGGGATTACTTTAAAACGGCAAACTATACTCCCGGGTATTGTGACTTTTTTTAATTTCTTTGTTACAATATCCCCATGGCAGAACTTTTAGCACCTGCGGGTAATATTGAATCACTTGACGCAGCAATCGGCGAAGGTGCCGATGCTGTTTACATGGGACTTAAAAGCTTTAATGCTCGTCTTCGTACAACAAACTTTGCATGGAACCAGTTTGAAGCTGCAGTTGAATCATGTCACAGACAGCATAAAAAAATCTATGTAACAGTAAATACAGTCTCTGAAGAAAAAGAAACTGAACGCCTTTATCGTTTCCTCTCATACCTGAACAAAGTTGGTCCAGACGGACTTATTGTACAGGATTTCGGCGTAATCCGCATGTGTCAGGAATTTTTTCCTAATCTGGAACTTCATGCTTCAACACAGATGAACGTTGAAAGTTCAAATGCAACAAAGCTTTTGCAGAAAGAAGGTCTTAAACGTGTTGTTCTTGCACGTGAACTTGGACTGGATGAAATCAGAAAAATAAAAACAGAAACTGGTGCAGACCTGGAAGTTTTCGTACACGGAGCTCTTTGTGTAAGTGAATCGGGACTTTGTCTTTTCTCTAGTTTCCTTGGTGGAAAGTCTGCAAACCGGGGTATGTGTACACAAGCCTGCCGCCGTTATTATACAGCAGAAGTTCCAGGCGGAATCCGTCAGGGGTACTACTTCTCACCTTGTGACCTGGAACTCATTGACCAGATTCCTTCTCTTATAGAAGCAGGAGTAGACTCTTTCAAAATTGAAGGCCGCATGAAAAGTGCTGAATATGTTGGAAGTGTTGTTTCTGCTTATCGCTATGTAATGGATCATTACAAAGAAGACAAAAAAGGTGCTATTGCAGCCGGTCACCGTATGCTTGCAAGTGACTTTGCAAGAAGCAAAACCACGTACTGGTACGGTTTTAAAAGTCTCGAAGAAGGAGTGAAAAACGCCGGTTCAAAAATTCTGAACCCAGACCAGGCCGGTGGAACTGGTATTTACCTTGGAAAAATTAAAAAGACAAAGCCTGCTCCAAAGGAATTGAAACAGGCTTTGATAAAGAATCCGGCAGAAGCCACACCTGAAGATTACCGTATTGCACTTGCAGTACTTTCAGGGGGCTCCTATGATCCGGATCCGGGAGATTCAATCCGTCTTCATAAAAAAGACGACTCAGGCCGCGTGAGCCATAAAGTCCGTACAGTTGAACTTTCAGACTCTGGCGAACGCTGGATTGATATTCCATCAGGCTTTACAGAAGGTGACCCGGTTTATCTGCTTCAGACAAAATCAAGTTCAAAACGTTACCCTCATGTACTTCCACACGACATTGGCCGTTACAGAAAACAACCGGGTGACGAAACTCTTCCTATCCTCGACCTTACTCCTGTAGCACAGAAAGAACTTGTTTATTTCCCTGAAGGAATCTACGCAAGTGTTTCTTCTATTCCCGATCTTTTCCAGATTCAGGGACTTCACCCAGTAAGAGTTATATTGGAATATAACTCCGAAACAAAAGCAGACCTTCTTGGTCACAAAACAGTTCTTCCGTTCTCAAAGAAACAGATTTACATTTCACTTGATCCATTCTGCGCTTCAACACAGGAAGATAAGCTCAATGAAGAACTTAATACTCTTATCGAAGACGGATTCTCAAACTTCGTCGTTAACAACCTGGCACATATTCAAATGCTTAAAGATAAAAAAACAAATCTTATTGCAGGACCATACCTTTATACATTTAACCGCTGGGCTGTTTCCTTCCTTGAAAACCAGAACATCGGTGCATTCATAATGCCCTACGAAAACTCCCGCAAAAATCTTGAAGCAACATTCGACATGAACGTTCGTTCAAGAGTTCTTGTACCGGTTTTCGCTTACCCTGCCCTTTTCAGAATGCGTTTTAAACTTCCTTCGGATTATGACTTTACATTCTTCGAAGACAAGGAAGGTTCTCTTTTCAAAGTAAACTCAACAGAAGACGGTTCATTCGTAATGCCTGAATCTCCATTCTCAATTGTTGATAAGGTTGAACCCCTGAACAAGTCAGGATTCAAACGTATCCTTATCGACTTTACAAAAACAAAAGTTACACGCGGCCAGATAAAAGCAATTATAACTTCCATGACAAAAGCACAGCCTTTACCTGACGTTTCGCGTTTCAACTGGAAAGACGGGTTCTACAGAGACCGCGATCCTAATCGTGACCCGCAGAATAAGCGCTAGACCTTAAAATACTGCAGTTTCAGCAAGTTCTTCGGAAGAAGCTGCAGCGGCTTCGGCCATTCTGATTTCTTCGGCTACAGAAGAGTCACGGGCCGAAGCATCACTTTCAGTTTCGCTTTCAGTCTTGATTGGTTTATATTCAATATGTTCAGCAACAACCATCATGCGGCTATCCCATTTGTCTTCGGCTGTCTTCCAGCGTTCCTGTTTAAGTCTTCCAACAACACGAACCCCACGTCCTTTCACCGCTTTTTCAACTGCATAATCTGCCATTTTATTCTGAACATGAACAGGAATAAAACTTACTTCTTCCTTCCAGTTACCGTTTTTATCTTTTGAATAACGGTTAACTCCGATTGTAAAATCTGCTACTTTGAAACCTGGAACAGGTTCTTTGGATACCGGCTGTTTTGCTACATTTCCTTCAACAATTACCGAATTCAACTGGTTCATAAAAATACCTCTTTTGCTGTGCTGACGCACTTTAATTTTGTTCCGGCCGGGAACTAATGCAGAACATATAAATCGCTGCACTATATATATGCGTTTTTTTTAACAAAAGAGGAAAAAAGAAATGAAAAAAATTAAAAAAAATACAGAAATTTATGCTTTTTTAGGGAAAATCCTGCTGTCTATGGATTCGTTTTCACAAGGTTTAACAATAAGTTCTTCAAAAACTAAACCACAAGCGCCATAAGCAGTCTTAGTAGCGTCATCATTTTCAAATACGATTTCATGTTTCTGAAATTCAGGATATAAACAGTATTCAGAACTATATTTTTCAATTTTCTGAATAAGCGAAGCTTTATCAAAATTTTCAAAACCTGCAAGATAAACTTTCTTTACATCAAACACAGTTGCGAGGAAAGAAACTATAAGTGCATAATTCTTTATAAACTTTTCCTGATTTTCTTTGTTGCTTTTCAGAGTTTCCTTTTCATCTTCGCCGATATGAAGAGAACGGAATTCTTCGATCCTGAAAATACCAGGAAGCTCACCGCCACAACTATTTGCACCTATACAAGGTTTTCCGTTTGCAAAATATGAACTTCCACCTGAAATTCGATTTATTAAATCAGGATTATCTTTAGAATCAATAAAATGCTGAAGGAACACAAAGAAAGGTTCTGTTTCTTTATTAAAAGCAACCCGTCCCCAACCCCAGCAACGAACATCATTATCAAGGAAAAGAGGAACAGGTTCGTTGTTGATGATAATATTTTCCGGAAGCTGAACTTCTGCGTCAGCACCAAAAGGAACAGAACGGAGAATCTTTCTTTCTGACGGAACAACAATGCCGGGAAGTGCAACGCCAAGACCAGAAACTGTAAGGCCAATTGATTCAATCGCAGGAGAAATTGTATTCTTCAGGAAGCCTGCAATATCCCGTACAACTTCAGTAAATCTTTTTTCAAACAAAACCTTACCGCGAAGATTTGTAATTACAAGAACCTGATATTCAGGTTGAATTTCAACACCTGCAGCATAGATTTTGTTTTCGTTCAGAACAAGAGGAAGTCTTTTGAGAGTTGATTCCTGTTCAATTACCCAGCCATGTTCAACAAGATAATTATAGATATGTGTTACCATAGCCCTGTCAATTGCCAGGGTATCACAGATAACTTTTCTATTGATGTTTGGATTCTGATAGATAAGTTTGTACATTGTGCAAACTTGTCTGTGATTTGTTTTTCCAAGGGATAACTGCATACACTCTCTCCGACTTTTGATTTTTTTTATTTTAATAAAGCTGCAAAAGGATTATATGAATCATCGTCATCATCCTTCTGAGAGCTTAAATATTTTGCTGCACTTAAATCCTGTTCTACAGAACTTGCAGGAACCAGAGAAATGCGTTTATTCTGAATATCCATTTCTTTGATTACAACTGACATTTCATCACCAGGTTTATAAAGTTTCTTGATATTTGTATTTTTATTAACCCCTTCAAGTTCTGAAATATGAACAAGACCATCAACCCCTTTTACAAGATTTACGAAAACTCCAAAGTCTGTAACACGGGCTACTTTTCCATCATATTTTGTTTCAAGCTTAAGAGCTTCTGCTGAAGCCTTCCATGGATCTTCAAGAATTGCCTTTACAGAAATTGAAACTTTTTCATTTTTCCAGTCAGCCTTAATAACCTGAGCTTTAACTGTCTGTCCCACAGCAATAACAGAATTAATATCTTCAACTCTGTCATACTGAATTTCGGAAACTGGAAGAAGTGTTCTGAATCCATTTACATTTACAAAAGCACCAAAGCTCTGAACCGATTCAACAACACCCTCAACAATTTTACCAGGAGTAATTTCGCGGGCAAGACTGTCCAGTTTTTCAGCATACTGCTGTTCACCAAGAACTCTGTTTGAAACTGTAAGGTCTTTTCCATCATTTTTATATTCCAAAATGATGAAAGGCATTGTGCGACCAACATAAAAAGAAGGTTCTTCCTTCTGACGGAACCCCATCTGAGAATAAGGGCAGAAAGCTCTTGAAGATCCGATTTTTACTTCGAATCCGCCCTTGATTTCTTTTTCAACGTGACCATCTACAGGGATTTTTGCGTTAAAAGCATTTTCAATCATTGATTTATCTGCCTTTTCACCCGCAATTTTTGCAGTAAAACGCATTTCTCCATTAATATATCCTGTGAAGAAAACTTTGACTTTGTCACCTTCTTTTACTGTAAGCTTTCCTTCTTTATCAAGAAAATCTGCTGTATCACACACACCTTCACTTTTAGCGTCCATAGCCAGGAAAACATAATCTTTCTGAATCTGTACGATTTCTGTTTCAAACTGGTCTCCAATTTCCATTCTGTTGTTCATCTTTGCTGATCCTCAATATTAATTATAATTTTTTTATCAATTCACGAACCCTATTAAAAGATTCATCTGAAATATCATGTTCTATCTTACAGGCATCTGCAACGGCATTTTCTGAAGAAACACCTATCTTTTCAAAGAATTCTGTAAGGACTGTATGACGTTCATAAATGCGTTCGGCAATTTCACGTCCTTTTGGTAAAAGAGAAATGTGTCCTTCTTCATCAATAAGAATATAATGTTCGGATTCCAGATTATGAATTGCAACACTTACAGATGGTTTGGAAATATTAAGTGATCTGGCAATTTCAACCGCATGAACAGGACCTTTTTTTGAGAGTACAAGAATAGTCTCAAGATACATTTCGGCTGATTCACGAATAATCATAAAATCCCTCTTTTTTTACAACATTAATAAAGATATTTTACCAAAAATTTTAATGATTTGTCACCTTTTTTTTGCCGATATAAGAATTATGGCATCTAATAACAAAATTAAAATAACTTTTGATCCAATTATTTTTCTTATTTTCAGTTTTATTACAGTTTGTGCATTTCTACTCCAGAAATTTGTCCCAAACCTTGGAATAAACAATATTTTCACAAGCCCCACCTCAATAAAAGGAAATTTTCCTTTTTCATTAAAAGATCCCCTCAGCTGGTGCAGAGTTTTTCTTTATGTATTTGGAACAAAAAAAATATACATGTGGATTTTTCTGGCTATAATGAACTTTCGTCTGCCAGAAATTGAAACGAATTTTGGAACCGGCCTTACAGCTTTAATGGTTCTTTTAAGCGTTTTATTCTCGGGTGTACTGTTCGCCTGTTTTGGAAACACATCTTTTGCCGGTTCAGATCCTGTAATCTTTCTTCTGATCATTCTGGATATAATGGCATCCATTAAAAAGAAAACAATAAACTTGTCGTCAGTTTTTGCAACTATTTTTATTATCGTTTTCTTCTTTACAAATATGGGAAGCATAAAAGAAGGCATCATACCATTTTTCATCTGTTTTGCAGGAGGATTATGCGGCAGCCTCGTTTCCTTTATTACAGTAAAGAAGACATCATCCAAAAAGAAACCCGTTAAAAAAACAAAGAAAAATGAAAATGAAGCAAAGACTGTAGTATATTTCGATAACGAAGCCGACAGTCCTCGTTTTAAAAACAAAAACAACAGTTCCAGCGAAGATGAAACTGTTGTAGGTACTTTAACGTTCTGATTTTTCTACTCTTCTAGTTTGTCCAGGACCGCTGTAACAAACAACTCGTCCTGGTACCAGTCAATAAGAAGTGAAAAAATTTCATCTTTATATCCTTCTGAAGTGACCTTTATTTTCCATACAGTTCCCGAGTTCAATTTTCCTTCAGGTATTTCATCTAAATAATTCCATTTATTACCATAAAGAATTTTGAACTCTGCATTTTCAATAACATTTCCATTTTTTTTATCCAATGCTGTTTCATGAATTTTCAAAGGACGTTTCATATCATGAAGGAAATCCATTCTCATGAATTTTTTCTCACCGGAAACCGAAAAGCTTGTCCAGTTGACATAAGGGCCAACTACAACTTTCATACGGTAATCACCTTTTTTCAGAAAAACAGTTTTAGCCTCATAAATTGCATTACGAGATTTTTTTAAAGAAGTTTCATTTTCTTTTTTTCCATTAATCAATTTTTGAATAAAGCCTGAACCTTTCAGACGGAACTCACGGCTTGAATTTCTTACTTCCGGCATTTCATTTCCGTCATTTTCATAGAATGTGATCTTGGCCGGAAGATCAAGGTTCCCGGATTTGAAAACAGAAACTGGCATAACAAGTTCAACATCAACAGGACTATAAATCCGCGAAAGAAGTGTTCTATGAACAAGACCTGAACGAATAAGGCAAAAAATAACAATGCCTGCACAGAAAACAGAAAGAACCGACCGGCGCACAATCCGTCTTATTTTATCTTTAGGTTCAAAAGGCTTATCCGTAAATTTATATGTTTTATCAATTGATACTGCACGTGCAAGCTGAACACGCAATTCATGAGTATCATAATGGGAAAGAAATTTTTTTACATTTTTCAAAACAGCATCAATTGATTTTGCTCTGCTTTTTTTCTTTGCCTTTATCATTTTGTTAATCAGGCGTTCAACATCTTTTGGAATTTCTTTATTAATTTTACGTGGATTAAGATATTTTCCTTTTTTTATAAGAGCAATATTCTCTTTTGTAAATTCCCCGGGATACGGCTTGGTTCCGGTTATCATTTCATATAAAGAAATACCAAGTGCATAAATATCAGCCCGTTCATCAACCGAAGAACTGTCCTCAAACTGTTCAGGCGGCATATAAGCCGGAGTTCCAAGAGCAACTCCTTCCTTAGTAAGATTATCTTCCCTTTCAGATTCATCACTGGCAATGCCAAAATCTGTAATCTTTATTTCACCACGACGTGAAATAAGAATATTACCAGGTTTTATATCACGATGAATTACTTTTTTTGAATGAGCATATTTCAGCCCATAGCAGGCATCCTGCATAATAAGCATGGCTAAAGGAACCGGAAGCATTACCTGTTTCTTAATAAATTTATCACAGGACATACCGTCCACAAGTTCTTCTACCATGTAACGGAAACGATCTTCTGTAAAATAATCAAAAAGATGAACAATATAGGGACTCTGCAAATCAAGAAGAATCTGAGCTTCCCGCTTGAAACGTTCTGCATTGGAAGAAGAACCACGTCCTCTTGCTGTAAATTTTTTTATTACTACATAACGTTTCAATGACGGATGAACTGCCTTATACACAACTCCCATTCCGCCTTTTGCAACTATACCAGAAATTTTATATTTTCCTATCATTGGTGGAAATTCATCACTCATCGTTTGCTCTCCTTATTAACATCTAAAAGAACATTTCTTATATCATTTTCGGGATTAAATTTATGTACACTTTTAATATATACAATATTCTGAAGAAGCGGATTATGAATCTGAACAAAATGTCCGTTCTGACGCATAGCATATTTTCCATTTACTGGTCTGTGTCCACCAAACCATGTTACACCCTGACCTTTTTTTCCAAGAAGATTTCTTGCTGTGTTTTCAACACTGTTTTCTTCCGCTTCATTATTTGCAGTCCAGACAATACCCGAAACAACAGATTCTTCAAGTCGGGCATCAACAATTTCCTGCCTTGAAAAAACTCTTCTTGGTTCAGCATGACTGACAATACAGTTCTTCGAAACATATACAAGAGGAAGATTTTTCTCATAAAGCGAAAGCATATAAAGAACATCATCTCCGTAATAATCACTGATGAAATATTTCACCATTTCCCCTTCTTCAACATATTTTCTAAAAGGGAAATCTCCCCCTGAACATTCGTTCAAAATATTTTCATGATTTCCCTTTAAAAAATGAAAATTTTCAGGAAAACTGATTTTTAACAGAAAAAGATTCATTAAAAGAGAAAGTCCATCGGTCATTTCTTCTTTCATAAATGGCCCTGAAAAAATTCCGCTTTCGTATTCTTTGTAACAGTTCATCCAGCGTTCACGGGTTGTTTTTTCACTATGAAGTGCATCTCCGGTAAACACAAGATGAATCTTTTTTTCCTCCAGGTTTTCAAGAACAGATTTTCCATCTATACGAAAATTCAGGACATTTTTTAAAAACGAATGCCGGGCATGTAAGTCAGGAATAATTAGAACAGGAATATCAGAATTGGAAAAATCTAAAAGACCTCCTGCAGTTCCATCAGAAGAAACCGGTCTCCAGGGAAAAGCATCACCTTTTTCATTTTCGAGAATATCCGACATTTTTTCACACAAAGTGAAAATTTCATCATGAGACGGAAGTCTTGTTTCAAAAAAATCCATTATGAAATCACGAATACCATAGAACCAATCTGAATCTGGTCCCCGATATTAAGTTTTATATATTTGTCTTTAGGAACTTTCACGCCGTTTACCAGAGTTCCATTTGTACTGTTTTCATCTTTCAAAAAATAAGCATCTTTGATTTTCTGAATAACAGCGTGATGCCGGCTTGCAAGTTTATTATCAACCACAATGTCATTTGAAGTATCACGACCAATTGTTATTTTTGCAACAAGGTTTACTTTTCTGTTGTTAAACATCAAATAAGAAGCGCTCTTTGAACTGCTGATTTTATCGATATGTTTTCCAACAGGACTGTTAGTTGTTATTGTTTCATCCATTTCAACCCCCAGAATATTTAGTCTTTTTTTAGTGATTTAATTATACCACTATTTCTTGAAATTGAGGGTTTAAAACTATTAAAGAGAGGGAAATTTCCTTTTCCTGCTTTCAGAAACATTCCTGCCATTTTTTTTATTTCTTTTCTTTCCCGACTGTCCAGCTGATAAAGCTCATATAATACTTTTGCAGATACCTGTAATTTATCATCATCAATATCATCAAGGGTTCTACAACCAGTATTCAGAAAAAGATCAAACAATTTATCTGTAATATTTTTCATTTCCTGACGGGACATAGCTGCATAAAACTGATTGAAAGTTGCATGAAAGAAAATACTTTCATCTTTAAACTTATCTTTTTTTACAAAATCATTTCCCATAATGTTCCATGAAAATGCGTCATGCTGCATAACAATAAATTCGGAGCTTTCAACAATATCGAAATTTGAAGGATGATGAAAAATCATTCCGACAATTGAACACTCGGGATAAACAGAAAGTATTTTATCAGAAATATTTTTATAATTCTCACTTTCCATTGTTTCTTTTACAAAACCAGGACCATCGAAATTAAATACTTTCGAAATCTTTTTTTTCTGTTTCAGAGTGGCATTGATAGCAACATACATTGCTTCATTACCCCCTTTTGAATGACCTGCAACATAGAACTTTCCTTTTAAGGAATCCAGGGCATCTGTAAAATAATCCAGGGCATCTTTTTGGGCAGGAATCTGATCCATGCATCCAAGATAGAAATCTTCTTTCCAGCCGATTATTGTTTCATCTGTTCCACGAAAACAAATACAGTTCCAGCCTTTCCCTTTTACAGTAAAGGCACAAAACTGTTCACAATTTTTTTTACTGAATATATCACGAAAACCACAGAGTTTAAGTTTACCGAAACGTTCCGATTTAGAAGCTGCCATCAACAGATCAAATGTCTCCGGGTTGATTAAAGGTCCCAGAGTTTTTTTAAGTTTTTTCTGGGCACGAACATCAACAAAAGAGGCAAAATCTTCAAAAACTATTTCCTCATCAAAACTTTCAGGAACAAAACCCTTAAGATTTAAGTAAGAAATCTGACTGAAAATCAGGGCATCAATTTTATTGAAAGGAGAATAATCAAAGGTGACATCAGCACGCCATGTAACATAATCAATCAGATCTGCCATAAAAACCTCTATCTGTTGTTTTTTATATATTCAATAATTTTTTCTGAAGCAAGGCGATGAGTAAGAGGACCTGGATGACCACGACTTCCTTTTTCTTCATCAGTTTTTTCAAGACTCATTGAAGGAAGAATCATTGCAGAAGTTTTCTTGTCACCTGTTTCAGAAATAAAACTATCAATTCCCTTTTTAACATATACCCCAACTTCAGGCATATCAATCATTCCCCAAACCCACAAGATTTTTGCTTCAGGATTATTTTTTCTGATTGCTTTCAAAAAATCAGTAACGCCTTTGGCAATTTTATTTCCGTCTTCGGGAACAGGTTTTCCATTTTCATCAAGATGCATTTTATATTCTGTTCCCGTAACTGGATCTTTCCATGCAGGCTGATTGAAAGCACCCGAATCATTTGTTCCAAGATTCACAACAACAAAGTCAGGCTGGAATTTCGAAAAGTCCCAGGTCTCCTGTGAACCAAGCTTTTTCTGAATATCTCCGCTTTGAAGAGAACAGATATTTTCATAGTGAGGAGGCATAACAGAAGTGACGTTATTATCCCATCCGCAGACAACACCCCATCCGCACTGAGAAAGAATATTAAAATCGGCATTAAGTGCACATCCTGTTTTTACGGCATAATTTTCTGAAACAGAAATCCACTGGCTGATCCAGTCCTGTTCCCATGGACCACCATAAAGCCCTTCTCCAGAAGTAATTGAATCTCCTATGAATTCAATTTTTAAATCCTTTTCAGGAACCGGCAAAAACTCAGTTTCATCACTTACTTCAAGAGAAGTAATTTTCAAAATCTGATTAACATCTCCACTCATTGGCTGTGTATCGCGCATAATTGAAATAAGATTTTCTTTTGAAGGATTCAAAGCCCGAAGAATACAGAATTTGCTTTTACCTTTTGGTGCCATAAAGCGGGAAATTTTTCTTCCGTTTACAAAGATACAAAGCCATACTTCACTGGAAGAAAAATCGCTTTCAACTTCTACCCAAACTTCAGATGTTTTTACATTTACTTCAAGGGCACTTCCCGCCCAGAACAAAGCAAGTTCTCCTTTTTCATTTGCACCTGCAGTACGACCTGCAATGTGAAGATTTTCAATTTCATTAAGTTTGTAAGTTTTCATTTTGTTTTCCTTTTTTTCAATTAATATCAATTATACACCAGAAATTTCACTGTCATAAGGGCACAGGCACGTGAAAGCTCATTTTGAAGTTTTTCAATTTCTGCATTGCATAAATCCATTTTTGCAGAAAGAAGATCAGCTTTCGAACCATATCCATTTGAAAACAGTACTTCCTGCTGTTTGATTTTTCCTTCTTCGGTTTCCATTTTCAGCGTCTGATATTCAATTTTTATCTCGCTGATATCATATGTATTCCATTGTTCAGAAATAGTCTTACGCAAAGTACTTTTCACAGAATCTTCATTTATTTTTGCCGATTCAGCATTACTTAAAGATCTTGAAACATCCCGAAGTTTTTTTCCACCATCCCAGACTGTAGTTTTTACGCCAAGAGAAAGATTAAGACTGTAGTCATCCTTTCGAAGCCAGTTTGTTTCCAAAAGCGGAAGCCGGGAACCACCATATCCCATACTCATTTGAAGTCCGATATCAGGTTTCCAGTAAACTGAATTCTTTGAAATCTTCAGAGCATAATCACTTACGTCACGGGCTTTGGAAACCATACGGACTGAATCGGATTTTTCAGAAAGAGCTTTTTCCAAGAGCACATTTCGGTCTTCTTTCAAAAGTTCTTCATAAACAGAATCATCATATTCGAAATCAATTTCTTCAAATTCAAGGCTGCTGATTCCCGTAATACGGCGAAGTTCAATCATCTGATTTGTAATCTGCTCGTTCACACCTTGAAGTGCAATTTCAAGCTCCTTGGCTTTTATTTTTGCTTCAACCACATCCTGATGCAAAAGCATTCCTGATTTTTCAGCATCCTCAGAAAAAGAAACCATTTCATCAGCATAAGACTGTTCTTCTAAAAGAACCTTACTGATTTTATTCAGGAACCATAAAGAAGTGATACGGGTTTCAAGTTCAGTTTCAAGTTTTTTCCGTGTATTCTGAAATTTAATTTCCTGAATTTCAGAAACCTTTTTATATAATACTGATGCATCATGAAGTTTTCCCCAGGTAAAAACAGGCTGCTCAAGAGAAAGCTGAAAACTGTAAAGAGTGTTTTCCATACCGTCAAAAACTTTTACATATTGTCCGGTACGTGCAGGCTTTATTCCGTTCGGCCATTCAACAGAAGAAAAAATATCATCAAGGCTGACGCTTAAGCTTCCAACGGGCGGGTTTACCATATATGTGCCGGAAAGCATAAGATCAATTTTGGGGCCATAACCTGCAAGGGCGTCTTTATAATCCATGACAGAGCGCTTATACTCTTCTTCCGCTCCGCGGATTTCAGGATTATTTACAAAAAGGCTTTCCTTCAAAGTTTCAAGCGAATAAGAAAAAACACTTGAAACAATCATTGAGAAAACTGTAAATACTGAAAAATATTTTTTCATTTTCATAAATTAAAATTTAAAAGAATATGAAGCGACATTTGTTTTCAACGTTTTTTCACTTCCAGGAATTTCAGTACCTTCTGCAAAAAATTTTACTTTCAGCTCAGCAAATTTTCCTTTATAAGTTTCATCCCTAAAATAACAATTCTGTCCAAGACCTGAAAAATTTCCATGAGTTTCATTTCCATTTGTTCCTAAGGCACGAGATTCTGTTGTTACTTCTCCACAGTCCAGAACAAAGCTTGATCCTTCAGGAGCACCTTTCATGCTGATTACTTTTCCGTCACTTTCATCCGAATCCTTATCCCCATAAGTACCGTTCACAACAGGCACTGAAAGTTTTGTCTTCTTTCCGTAAAGATGAACCGGAAATGAATCGCCTTTAATTTTTTTTGTTACAACCGGTTTTCCAAGGAAAGCATATTCTTCTCCTTCTTCCCCGTCTCCGTTATAGCAGGCTTTGAAATTAACTTCATCCCCAGAAACAGCATATTCAATTATGATTTCAGGTTCTTCACCCCGTGGATAAGAAACAGAAAGAACGCCGTTTCCTGTAACATCAGTTTCTTTGATAACATGGTCTGCAACAGAAATATCTTTTGAAGTCTGAGGCACTGTCACTTTTACATGAACCGTTTCAGATGTTGCAGAATCAGTTGCAACATCAATTACGCTTAAAGAAAGAAGGGTGGAAACACGGGTCTTTGTCATTTCTACATAAATACTGTCAGTAGTAGAATCGGAAACAATCAGTGTACCGCCTTTTACAAGTCCGTAATTCTCATGATAAAAAAGAAGATAAACTTCAGAAACATCGCCGTCTTTTCCAAAGGCAGGCTTCATTTCTTTCCACATCAATTTTGAAATGACAAAGTTTCCGTCAGTTCCTGTTGTGGTTCTGGCATAATATTTTGAAGAAGGAGAAAAACGTTCTGTTTTATTCCATTTATTAAAATCAGAATCCCGGTCTTTTTCACTTGTATAAGCATAAACTTCTACATCAGAAATTCCTTCTTTAGGATTTGATGTGCTTTCTGCGTCTACAACACGGCCGCCGGTTCCTCCTGAAAAAACACTTGAGCATGATAAAACAAAGGAACTTAAAATTAAACCTGCAAGAATTACGCTTACTTTACTTAAAGCCTTTATCATTTCTATTTTCTCCTTTTTTCTGCCATATAATACAAAGTTGGAATCAGAATAAGCGTGATGACAGTTGAAGTCAAAAGACCACCACAAATTGCCTGACCCATTGGTGCATATATTTCAGACCCTTCTCCATGGGCTAAAGCCATTGGAATATCACCTAAAAGAGTGGTAAGGGTAGTAATTAAAATCGGTTTGATTCGGGATGCAGAGCCGTCTGTAACACATTCAAGAAGCAGCTGATTTTCTTCGTCCTTGGAAAGTTCCACATGCCATTCACCGTCTTTATCTTGACTTCCTTTTTCCATGGCGATCTGAAGACGGCGTTCTTTACGAAGCTGATTAACATAATCCACAAGAATGATACCGTTATTTACAACCACGCCGGACAAAGAAATAAGTCCAAGCATGGCAATAAGGTTCATTGTAGAACCGAACATAAGAAGTCCTGTAATAACTCCGATAAAACAGAAAGGAATTGTCATCATAATTAGAAGAGGCTGCTTGAACTTTTCGAACTGGATAACCATTACAGTGTAAACAAGGAAAATGGCAATAAGCATGGCTGTAATCATTGGTCCTATCATGCCGCCGATAAGGCTCATGATACCCCCTGCTGCACTGTCTACTTCATCAGGAAGGGGATGTTTTGCTAGGTAATCATTTACACGGCTTGAAACTCCGCTTGTATTTTCACTTTTAAGAGTAGCAGAAACTGTAATTGTTTTGGCACGGTCTGAATGATTGATCTGGGAAACTGATTTTTCTACGTAAATATCAGCAAGGTTTGCAAATGAAACATCCTGACCGCGGTCAGTAATAATGTGAACGTTTGCAATATCGTCCAAAGTTACGTTGGCATCGGCAATGTCCGAGAACAGCTTTATATCGTAGCGCTTACCGCTCGAAGCTTCGCGGTAACGGCCGGCGTCCAGTCCCTGGAACAAAATTGCAGAAGTAATACCAGCTTCATAACTTGTAAGACCAAGAGAACTTAAATATTCCTGACTCATATCAATGACCATAGTGCTTGTATCAAAGTCTGTATCAAGCTTTGCAGTAATGACTTCAGGATCTGTTTCAAGAAACTCTTTGATACCGCTTGCAGTTTCGTACAGCAGGTTCATGTCTTCAGAAATAAGAGTAAGACCATAACCACCACCGCCTGAAACATAACCGACAAGTTTATCAAAACCACCGTTTTCTATGGAAACTTTTGAATCAGGAAGTGCATCGCTCCAGACCTGCTGCATCATCTGGCTGATGTAATGAACGTCACGCTTTCGTTCCGAAACAGGAACCAGAATAACGTGAGCATAAGCACACTCGCCTGCGGTCATAGTCATAATACCTTTATTCTGGCTGCGCCCCATATAAAAAACGATATTATCAACTTCAGGAACTTTTTCGTAAATCAGGTCTACAGCCTTCTTCATTTTTCGTTCAGTGTCTTCAAGTCTTGTTCCAACCGGGAAGTCTACCGAAAGATAAAAGTCTCCAGAGTCTGTTGAAGGAATAAACGCGATACCAAGCTGAAGCGCAATAAAGCCTGAAAAAACGAGAAGCACAACAGAACTGATAAGGACACTTTTTTTATTTGCAATTACCCAGACTAGAATTCTCCGGTATCCCCGTTCAATTTTATCCATAAGAACGTCAAATTTGCGGGGCTTTTCACGGACTGCAGGTCCGCCTTCTTTAAGGAGAAGTTTTAAAAGATATGGAACAATAATTACTGCAACAAGGAAAGAAGCTCCGATTGCCATGATAATTGTAATGGCAACCGAATGAAGAATCATACCGATAAGCCCGTCCAGAAGCGCAATGGGGATAAATACAACCATTGTTGTTGCAACTGATGCAAAAATAGAAAGGGCAACTTCGTCCCAGCCTTTATAAATACTTCCAGTTACGGTATAAAGAGCTTCACCAGTCTTTGGATTTCTCTGTTTGTAGTAACGGTAAATCTGGTCAAGCATAACGGAACTACCGTCAACAACCATACCAAGAGAAATGACAAGGCCTGAAAGACTCATAAGGTTTATAGAAATACCGAAAATCTTAAGTCCGATAAAACTGAACAGAATACAAAGTGGAATTGAAAGCCCGATTGTAAGGGTTGCACGCCAGTCGGCAAGGAATAAAAGAATTACAAGGATGGCAAATATGATTCCTGCAATACCCGAAGTTACTACGGTTTTCAGTGAAGCAGATACCTGACGTGCATCATCAGAAATGACATGGAACTTCACAGCCCCGCCAAGATTTTTCTCTTCGTTTTCAAGAACCTTTTTCACTTGTTTTACAATGCGGACAGTATCTCCGTCATTTCGCTTTGTAATGCTTACAATTGTAAGAGGATTGTATCCGTCTGTAACCCGGTATTCTTCTTCAGGATAATCAAGATAAACATCGGCTACATCAGAAAGGCGGATTACAGTTGATCCGTCTGCAACGCCAACAGGAAGATTTTTTACATCATCAATGGAATTGAAACCGCCGGCGTACCGTACCTGAATGGCACGGTCTTCGTGGTCAGCATTTCCCAAAGGAAGGTTTACGTTTCCATAATTCAGAACCTGATACACTCTTGTAACGGAAATGCCTTTTGAAACAAGGTCATCCGTTCGGAGTTTGATGTTCATGCGGAGTTCTTTTCCGCCTTCCACATTTATAGAAGAAACTCCGTCAATTCGTGTAAGTTTTGGAATAAGCTCATCGTTTATGTAACGGGTTGCACGACCCTGATCTTTTCCCGCACCTACAGAAAAAGTAATGACAGGAAGCATTGTAATACCGCCTACAACGGCAACAGGTTCCCCGGAAATTCCTTCCGGAAGCTGATTTTTAATTTCGCGGACTCGGTTTCTAAGTTCTTCTAGCTGATCATAAGGATCCACTCC
Organism: Treponema sp.; assembly: GCA_018385395.1. Classification (GTDB taxonomy): domain Bacteria; phylum Spirochaetota; class Spirochaetia; order Treponematales; family Treponemataceae; genus Treponema_D. The sequence goes on along the minus strand of JAHBAD010000045.1, from coordinate 28,724 downwards.
GTCGGCATAAGTAATGGTAACCCAGGAAACAGAAGTATAGGATGCGCTGTCAACTTTCTTAAAGTGCGGAAGAGTTACAAAGGCGTCTTCCATAACAGAGGAGATTTCCTGTTCAACATCTTCGGCCGAAGCACCCGGATAAATTGTATAGACAATAGCCTGAGGCATGGAAATATCAGTCATAAATTCCAAAGGCATTCCGCTTATAGAAAGAAAGCCGAAAACCATAAGAACAATGAGACACATTGTAATGATGACAGGATGCTTTACGGAAAACTCAGAAAGTTTCATTCAATCACCTTTACTTTTTGTCCGTCAAAAACAGAATTCTGACCATCAGTTACAAAAAAGGAATTTTTATATTCATCGGGAACAATAAAGTTTTTACCGTCAGTAATAACATCTTTCATTTCAAGGAAAGAAACGGTATTGTCATTTTCGTTATAAATATAACAGGAACCGTCCAGTTTTCTTGTAGTTACAGGCATGACAAATACATCATCATGCTCTGCATAATTTGCCGTCACTTTAATGAACATGCCCGGACGGAACCTTTCACCCGGTTCTTGGATGCGGCACACAACCTGAAAGTTCTTGCTTTCGGCAGAAATGTAGGGTGCCACATTTTCAATTGTGGCAGGGCTTACAGCATCATCATACATTCCCTTAATACCAGGTCTTGTTACTGTAAGGGAAATATCATCTTTACGTGTAGCAAAAAGGTCAAAATATTTCTCAGGTACTTTAAGCCGCACAACAAGATTTGTCATATCAGCAAGAACCATTAAGGGCTGAGTAGTAGCGCCTAAGGAACCTTCTGCAGAATCGGCAATAAGGATTGTGCCGGAAACAGGAGCTTTCACTTCCGTGTATTCCATCTGAAGTTTGGCCAGATCATACTGGGCTTTTGAAGCGTCATACTGAGCTTTTGCAGAATCGTAATTCTGCTGGGTTGTAGCCCCGCTTTTATAAAGATTTTCTATACGGGTAAAAGTGGATTCGTATCCATAATAGGCCGCCTGAGCCTGAAGAAACTGCTGACGGTAAGGCGCATCATCAATTTTTGCAAGAATTGTATCCTTTTCAACATAATCCCCGGCTTTGTAAGGATAAGACGTAATAGTTCCCGAAACAAATGGAACAACAGGAATCATGTCTTTAGCTTCTACATAACCTGAAATAGTAATGGCTTCTGAAACTTTTCCCTTTACAGGCTTTGCAATAGTCACCGCCGGCACCGGAACTTCATAAGGCACTGTCTTCTTTCGGGTTAAAACTAAAACTGTACATATAACAAAAACCGCTACCGCAAGAATGGATAAAATAGCAGTCTTTTTGGAGATTTTAAACATATCACTATTAAATTTAATAATTCCAGGCCATAAATTCAATATAATATTTAGTTAGGAAAAAACTAGGATTAAATCAAATTACTTAGTTTATATACGTTTAATGAATTACTCCCAGTCACAAAAATGGGTGTGTCAGGACGCTAGTTTGGGGGCCCGCCCCCAAGCCCCTGGTAAGGTAGCTGTTTTGCAGCGATCGACAGCTGCATGTGAAGCGGGTCAAAGAAACTATTCAGCGACGCAAGCTAGCGTTCCTAGTAGGTCGTGATTGTGACCGGGAGTAAGTTTTTTAGAGACCATAACTAATCAAATAAAATATATTTGATTTATATGTAGTATTATTTTCCACAAAAGGAAGGTTTTTATGACTTTGAAATGGATTGTCCTTGCAATTGCGGTTCTAATGTATCTTCTGGTAATCGCTTTTCAGGACAAAAAAGTATGGTTTACAACCGCTTCTGCTGTTTTGCTTTTGGTTCTCGGGATGTGTTTCCCGGGACAGATTTTCAGAGCTGAAGCAGGGGTTGTTTCGGCTGTAGCTGACAGTTCCCGCTGGTTTCCCCTTACACATACTTTGGGGAATCTTATTAACTGGAACGTTCTGATGATTTATGTAGGGGCTATGACAATTGCGGCTCTTTTCCTTTATTCAAAAGTTCCGGCTTTGATTGCTGATGTTATTGTGGGCTCCTGCCGCTCAACAGGTGTTGCCGTTGTAATGATTCTTGCACTTACAGGCATTATTTCAATTTTCGTAGAAAACGTAGCAACTGTTCTTGTTATGGCACCTATTGCCCTTAGCATAAGTAAAAAGCTTAAAATAAATCCTGTTCCATTTATGATCGGTCTTGCCGTTATGTCAAACCTTGAAGGAACTGCAACTCTGGTAGGCGACCCTCCAAGCATGATTTTTGCTTCATATTCAGGCTACACATTCAATGACTTTTTTATAAGTCAGGGAAAGATTTCAGTTTTCTTCTTTATTCAGGCAGGTCTTCTTGTAGGATGTCTTTATTTCTACTGCTTCTTTGCAAAGTACAAGGACAAGTCGGAAGTTGAAAAAGAACCGATTATCAGCTGGGTTCCATTCATTCTGCTTTTAAGCATGATTTTTGGGCTTGCCCTTATTTCTTTCTTTAGTGACGGGCTTACTTATATTTCCGGCGGTTTTGTTCTTGCTTTGGGAATTGTGGGAGTTCTCTGGTACATTTTCAGTCAGAAAAAAAATATGTCCGAAGTAAAGGAATTGATTTTCGGTCTGGACTGGGAAACAATTTTCTTTCTTATGGGGATTTTTGTTGTGGTTGGTGCCATCAGCGAAGCAGGTCTTTTGAATGACCTGGCACTTTTCCTTGGCCGCATTACAAACGGAAACAAACTTGCAGGCTTTATTCTTATTCTTCTGGTTTCCATCCTTATTTCCGGCTTTGTTGATAACGTTCCTTACATCATTGTTATGCTTCCTGTCGCCGGAAATATGGCCGCACAGATGAACATTGCACCTGAACTTTTTATGTTCGCACTGCTTATAGGTTCATGTCTTGGCGGAAACCTGACACCTTACGGGGCATCTGCCAACGTTGTTGCCATGGGAATACTTAAGGATGAAGGTCATCCTGTAAACTTTGGCGGATTCTTAAAGATTGCCGCTCCATTCACAATCCTTACAACTGCCGCTGCAGCTGTAAGCCTCTGGTTCGTCTGGGGCTAAAATTTTACTAAACTCTTTTCTCCGTTTTCCGAACATATATATAGAAGACTGAATATTTTTGGTCTTCACGGAGAAAAGAGATGACTACATCAATCGGAAACTTAAACCCATACTCATACGGCGCAGGAGCTTCAAAGCTTTACGTTCCTGTAAACAAAAATGCAGTTCTCTATTCTCATTTTGACCATGTTTCAGGCGTTGCCGCTAAAAGCGGACAGAACGGAGTTTCAATCACAAAAATCCAGATTCTCAACGCCATGATAGAACGTCTTTCCGCAATAAAAAATGAGCCTGCAAAATCATTTACCAGCATTAATGACGAAACTGCAGAACAGCTCATCAAACACTATCAGTTCCAGATTAAGCAGGCTGTAAACACCGCTCCTCAGTTCATGGCAGGCTCCATGCCTCAGGCCGGCGAAATTTTCAGTTTCATGGCTTAGTTTTCTTCTCTAGTTTCCCTTAATGCTGAAAGGATTTCTTCTTGCTTAATGTTTGCAAGAGTTTTTATTCCGGTAAATGGAGATTTCTTTTCGATTTCTGGTGTAATTTTAAAAGAGGATCCGTCAGCTCTTTTTACAACAACAACGCCATCTTTTTTTGAAGTATCCAATACTGATGCAAAATTCTGTCTGGCTTCTGAATATGTTACTACAAGCATTTTATACCTCTCTTTTCCGCAGTTTCTTTCATTTTGTCATCATAAGTAAACAAAGGTAGAACCATTTGAGATGCTATATTGAGATAATAACAATCGTATGCATAAGACTCTGATTCACCGGCAATTACAATGGAATTTGGAATATCAGGTTCAATTAACCTGATAGGAATTCGTGCAAATTCGTGAAAAACAGAAACACCTTCATATACCGAAATAAGTTTTCGTTTTATCAATTTGCTGATAGCATTTCCAATTTCAAAAGGTAAACAACTTGGAGCTACCAGTTGATTTTCGCCAACAATTGAAACAACATTTTTACTCCCTTCCTGGTTCAGCAAAAAAGAAAGTACACATGAAGCATGGATTAGAATATCACTCATATATCTAATGTACAATTGTACAAGTTTAAAGTCAAGGATAAACATTGACAAGTATTAAAATCAATTAGTATTTGTAGGGGAAGGCTTTCCCCTTTCTCCAAATTCTCCATTTATATATGGAATTTCACCTGTGAATTTGATATACTAGACCAGAATATGGGCGAATTAATTGTACAGAGTGGAAATCCTCTTCTTTCAGGTGCTACCGTTATGGACGGAGGAGTGAACTTTACTGTTTATTCTAAAAACGCAACAAGGGTAGTCATTTATTTTTTTGACAGGGATGATGCTGTACAGCCTTCGGAAAGTTATGAGTTTGACCCTGTAACAAACAAGACCGGCGATTTGTGGCACTGCTTTGTTCAGGGAAAAGGGGAAGGAACCCTTTATCTTTACCGCGTCGACGGCCCTTATGTACCGCCGGAAGGACATCGCTTCAACTTTGTAAAATATCTTCTGGATCCTTGTGCTAAAGCTTTTACCAGAGGTTCAGTTTTCCGTTCCTACAACAAACAGCGCGCTTCCGGGCTTGCCGGAATTCAGAACGGTGAGCTTCAGGATCTTTCCGATTTTCCGAAGTGTGTAGTCGTTGATGATAAAAATTTTGACTGGGAAGGTGACAAGCCGCTGAATTATCCTTTGAAGGATACTGTCATTTATGAAACTCATGTAAAAGGTTTTACTGCATCTGAAACTTCAGGAATTTCTGTGGAAGAAGGCCGCGGAACTTACAAAGGTTTCCAGAAAAAAATCCAGCACCTTAAAGATCTTGGAATTACATCTGTTGAGCTTCTTCCTATTTTCGAATTTGATGAAAACGAAAACGGAAATGAAAATCCGAGAACAGGACTTAAGCTTGTAAATTACTGGGGCTACAGTACAATCGGGTTCTTTGCTCCAAAAACTTCATATGCATACGACCAGACTCCTGGCGGCGCTGTCCGCGAATTCAAGGAACTTGTTAAGGTGTTGCATAAAGAAGGCATCGAAGTAATTCTTGATGTTGTTTACAATCACACTGCGGAAGGAAATGAAAACGGATACACTTTCATGTTCCGCGGTTTTGAAAACTCAGTTTATTACAGTCTTCCTGAATATGAAAAACAGTATTACATGAATTACTCAGGCTGCGGAAATACAGTGAACTGTAATCATCCTGTTGTGCGGAGATTCATTATTGAAAGTCTCCGTTACTGGGTAATGGAAATGCACGTTGACGGGTTCCGCTTCGACCTGGCTTCAATTCTCTGCCGCGAGGCAAACGGTCATATTCCTGCAAATCCGCCTCTTGTATGTGCCATTGCAGAAGACCCTGTTTTGAGCAGAACAAAAATTATTGCCGAGCCTTGGGATGCTGCAGGCTGTTACCAGGTTGGAAGCTTTCCTGGAAAAAGGTGGAGCGAATGGAACGGCAAGTATCGAGATGATATGCGCCGTTTTATCCGGGGCGACGAAGGAACTGCAACCCTTGCGGCAACACGCCTTGCCGGTAGTTCGGATCTGTATAAAGCGGCTGACAGAAGCCCTCTTGCTTCAATTAATTTCATTACAGCACATGACGGCTTTACCTTGAATGATCTGGTAAGCTATAACCATAAACACAACGAAGATAACGGCGAAGAAAACCGTGATGGTTCTGATGACAACCTCAGCTACAATCATGGGTATGAAGGCGAAAGTGAAAACCCTAAGATCGAAGCACTGCGCCTTAAGAAAATCAAAAATTTTATGGTTTATCTTATGACAAGTCAGGGGGTTCCTATGATGCTGGGCGGCGATGAAATGCGCCGTACTCAGGGAGGAAACAACAATGCTTACTGCCAGGATTCTGAGGTAAGCTGGTTTGACTGGACTCTTGCAGAAAAAAATGCAGGGCTTGTCCGCTTTGTGAAAGGCCTTATTGCTTTACGAAAAAATAATGCCTGCTTCCGCCGCGAAACTTTTTTCAGCGAGGAAAACCGCCAGGAATTAACATGGTATGACAGAAACGGCAAAAATCCGGACTGGAACGGATCAAACCGCTTCTTAAGTTATAAACTTTCAGATGAAAAATCAGATTTTTACATTGCTTCGAATACTGACATTTACGATCTGACAATTACACTGCCAACACTTCCAATCGGAAAAAACTGGTACCGTGTGGTTGATACATCATTTGAAAGTCCGGATGACTTCTGTATGGAAGGCACCGAAGAACAGCTTATGGATCAGAAAAGATATGTTCTGATCAGCGGCAGTTCTGTAATTCTTATAGGAAAATAAAAACGGGGCAGTGCCCCTAAGAGAGGAGAACTCTATGGTATTTGATGCAGAAAAATTTAAAGAAAATCTTTCAGGCCGTCTTCGCCGCCAGTACGGAAAAGACATCAGCCAGGCAAACAAGCATGACCTTTTTGATGCTGTTTCGGCTTCTGCCCGTGAAATCATTATGGATAACTGGATGGCTACCCGTAATGAATATGAAAAGAAACCGACAAGACAGCTTTATTATTTATCAGCAGAGTTCCTTATGGGACGTGCCCTTTCAAACAACCTGATCAACTGTGGAATTAAGGATGCAGTAAAAGAAGTTCTTCAGGGAATGAATATCAACTTTGATATGATTGAAGATGAAGAACCTGATGCAGGTCTTGGAAACGGTGGTCTTGGACGTCTTGCAGCATGTTTCCTGGACTCACTTGCAACACTTGATTATCCTGGACACGGATACGGTATCCGCTACGAATACGGAATGTTTGAACAGAAAATTGAAGACGGTTACCAGGTTGAATATCCTGACAACTGGCTCAAACACCGTGACCCATGGGAAGTAAAACGTTCTGACCTTCAGGTAACAGTTAAGTTCGGTGGAAACATTGCGTATGGAAAAACTCCTGACGGACAGCCACGTTTCTACATTGAAAATGCAGAAGAAGTAATTGCAACTCCATACGATATGCCAATCGTTGGTTTTGATACAAAAACTGTAAATACTCTGCGTCTTTGGGAAGCATCTTCTCCAAACGGATTCGACCTTCAGCTTTTCAACAATATGGATTACAACCGTGCCGTTGAACGCCAGAACAGTGCAGAAAATATCAGCCGTGTTCTGTACCCAAATGATAATGGTCCAAGCGGAAAAGCACTTCGTCTTAAGCAGCAGTACTTCTTCAGTTCGGCTTCCCTTCAGGACCTGGTTCGCCATTATGTTGCTGATTATGGTACAGACTTCAAAAAGTTCCCTGAACTTCATATAATCCAGCTGAACGATACACATCCTGTTGTTGCAATTCCTGAACTTATGCGCATCCTTATGGATGATTACAATGTTGGATGGGATGCTGCTTGGGATATTGTTACAAAAACCTTTGCTTATACAAACCATACAATCCTTGCTGAAGCTCTGGAAAAATGGCCTATCAGTATTTTCCAGGGGCTGCTGCCACGTATCTATCAGATTGTTGAAGAAATCAACCGCCGTCTTCTTATTGAACTGCGCCAGAAATATCCGAACGATTACGAAAAACACCAGCACATGTCTATTATCCATAATGATAAAGTTTACATGGCATGGCTTGCAATTCACGCATGTTTCAGCGTAAATGGTGTTGCAGCTCTTCACACAGAACTTCTTAAAACAAAAGAACTTAAAGACTGGTACGATCTGTATCCTGCAAAGTTCAACAACAAAACAAACGGTATTACACAGCGCCGCTGGCTTTTGAATGCAAACCCTGAACTTGCAAAATTCATTACAGACAGAATTGGTCACGGCTGGGAAAAAGAACTTTCTAAACTGAAGGAACTTGAAAAGTTCGCTGACGATGCAGCATCAATCGACGCATTCCTGAAAATCAAACAGGATAACAAACAGGCTCTTGCTGATTACCTTAAACACGCACAGAACGAATTCCTGGATCCTGAAAGTATTTTCGACGTTCAGGTAAAACGTCTCCACGAATACAAACGCCAGCTTCTGAACGTGCTCCACATTATGTATCTGTACAACCGCCTGGTTGAAGATCCAAGCTTCAATCCTCCTGCACGTACATTTATTTTTGGAGCAAAGGCTGCTTCAGGTTACCGCCGTGCAAAATCAATCATTAAGCTGATTAACACAGTTGCTGACCGCGTAAACAATGACCGCCGCGTTCGCGGAAAGATCCGTGTGGTTTTCGTAGAAAACTATCGTGTTTCAGTTGCAGAAAAAATCTTCCCGGCTGCTGATGTTTCAGAACAGATTTCAACAGCAGGTCTTGAAGCTTCAGGTACATCAAACATGAAGTTCATGCTGAACGGTGCTCTGACACTTGGAACAATGGACGGTGCAAATATTGAAATCGTAGAAGAAGCAGGAGCAGAAAACGCTTACGTATTCGGTCTTACTTCTGACGAAATCATCAAGATGGAAAACGAACACTCATACAACCCACAGGAATATATGAGCCGTAATCCTGCTCTGGCAAAAGTTCTTGATCAGCTGGTTGACGGTACTTACGATCCGACACATCAGATTTTCAAAGAGCTTTACGATTCCCTTGTTTACGGTGTAGAAGGTCAGCGCCCAGACGTTTACTATCTGCTGGCAGACTTTGAATCTTACGTAAAAGCACAGGAAAGAATTGCCGCTGATTATTCAGACCGCAAAGCCTGGGCTCGCAAAGCAATCATCAACATTGCTAACGCCGGAAAGTTCAGCTCTGACCGTACAATCGAAGATTACGTACGCGACATCTGGAAGCTGGAAAGGGTGGTACTGTAAGAAATTGATAATTGATAATTGATAATGGATAATTGAAAATTATCCACTGAATAAGAAAGCTGACAGTCACGGGGAAAGTCCTTTGTGGCTGTCAGTTTTTTTTATTGCTCCCATAAAAGAACATACATTGACTTTATGGTAAATTATACATATGTTATACATATGAAACCATTAACTTTATATGTATCTGATGAAGTGTATTCATCATATCAGGAAATAGCATTAAAGCTTGGAGTAAAAACTGCGGCATTGATCAGAAAGGCTATGAATTCTTATCTTTCGGAAAATCTTAAGAAGAAAAAAACGCTGGATGATTTTGTTTCTTTTAATTCTGGAGATTTGAAGAAAGATTTTATCCATGAAAGCGAAGGCGAAGACGAAGACTTCAGGGGAGAAATGCTGGATGATAGGTATTGATACATGCTTCCTTGTTGATTTGACCATGAATGGATCTCCAAGACATGAAGGTGCTTTGAAACTTTTTAATAACTGGAAATCAACAAATAAACAGATGTATATTTTTTATAATGTTTTTCTGGAATTCCAGCACATCGTAACAGATCCGAAAAGATTTACAAATCCTATGACAATGGAACAGGCAATTGAACAAAGCTGGTTCTGGTGTGATCAGGAAAGAGTTAGAATTATTTATCCTGATGACCAGAGTTTTGGAAGGGCACAGTTGTGGCTTAATCAATATGGTCTGGGCAGAAAAAGATTAATCGACACTCATATGGCATCCTGCTATGCAAATCATGGTATTGATGTATTTTGGACAGCGAATCCGAAGGATTTTGAAATATTTAATGTTTTTGATTTAATTGATTATTCTTCAAACAAATGAATTATCACTCCGCCTTCCTTCCCATACTTTCATTTTGCAAGGACCACAGAATGGAGGCAATGGGAAAATCACCCAGGTCAATTCCAAAAAACCCCGATTTCCGATAAAATATATTATTAATTTTTTTTCATACTATGGGGTAACAGTATGGCTGAAATGAATGTACCGGAGCTCTTTGGCAGTTCCGTATTTAATGAGAAAGCAATGAAGGAGTTCCTGCCGGATGATGTTTTCAAACGTCTTAAGGTAACAATTGATAACGGAACTCCACTGGATCTGGATCTGGCAAATCACGTGGCTCAGGGCATGAAAGACTGGGCAATTTCTAAAGGTGCAACACACTTTACACACTGGTTTCAGCCGCTTACAGGTATTACTGCTGAAAAGCACGACAGCTTCCTTTCGCCAAAAGGTAACGGAACTGTCATTATGGATTTTTCCGGAAAAGAACTTGTAAAAGGTGAACCTGATGCTTCATCTTTCCCAAGTGGAGGAAGCCGCTCAACTTTTGAAGCTCGCGGTTACACAGTCTGGGATCCTACATCTTACGCATTTGTAAAAGATCATTCACTTTGTATTCCCACAGCCTTCTGTTCATATACAGGTGAAGCTCTGGATAAAAAGACACCGCTTCTTCGTTCTATGGAAGCTCTGAATGAACAGTGTCTTCGCATCTTAAAACTTTTTGGAAGTACTGCAAAACATGTAACATCTACAATGGGGCCTGAACAGGAATATTTCCTTGTTGATGAAAAAATGTTCAATGCACGTAAAGATCTTAAAATGACCGGTCGTACTCTTTTTGGTGCTCGTCCTGTAAAAGGACAGGAAATGGATGACCAGTACTTTGCAGCCATTAAACCACGTATTACAGCTTACATGGAAGACTTGAATACAGAACTGTGGAAGCTGGGCATTTATTCAAAGACAGAACATAATGAAGCCGCTCCGGCCCAGCACGAAATGGCTCCAATCTTTACAACTTCGAACCTGGCCGCAGACCAGAACCAGCTTACAATGGAAATAATGAAAAAGGTTGCACGTAAGCACGGTATGGTTTGCCTTCTTCATGAAAAACCTTTTGAAGGAGTAAACGGAAGCGGTAAGCACAATAACTGGTCACTTTCAACAAATGAAGGTGAAAATATTTTCGCACCTGGAAAATCACCACGCGAAAATGCACAGTTCCTTTTATTTATTACAGCCGTTATGAAAGCAGTGGATGAATATCAGGACCTGCTCCGCATTTCAGTTGCAAGTGCCGGAAACGATCATCGTCTTGGAGCAAACGAAGCTCCACCTGCAATCATGTCAATTTACATGGGCGATGAGCTTAATGCTGTTCTTAAATCAATTAAAACGGGAAAACCATTTGATGCAGCTTCAAATAAAAAAATTGAAATCGGTGTAGACGTTCTGCCGCCAATCCCAAAAGATTCCACAGACCGTAACCGTACTTCTCCATTTGCTTTTACCGGAAACCGTTTTGAATTCCGTTCAGTTGGTTCATCACTTTCAATCAGTGGTCCGAACACAACCATGAACTCAATTCTGGCTTATGCACTTAAAGCATTTGCCGACGAACTTGAACAGTCAAAGAATTTTGATTCTGATCTTCAGGTTCTGATTAAACGTGAGATTACTGAACACTGGCGTATCCTTTTTGACGGAAACGGATACGGCGAAGAATGGAAAGTTGAAGCTGAAAAACGGGGACTTAAAAATTACCGCACAACTCCTGATGCAGTGGCACATTATCTGGATGCAAAAAATATTAAACTGTATACAGAAATGGGCATCTACACAGAAGATGAAATGAAGCATCATTATGATGTAAAGCTTGAAAAATACTGTAAGATGCTGAACATTGAAGTAGGAACAATGCTGGAAATGATTCATTCCGACATTCTTCCTGCAACGTTCAAATATATGGCTCTGCTTGGGGATGTTATTCATAAAGGAATAAGAGGTGCAGCTCCAAAGGCTGTAACAAAACTCTGGAAGAAGCTTTCAGCTCTGTCTGAAGAGCTTTCTGATAATGCAGATAAACTTGCAGAAATGCATTCTGTTGCAAAGTCAAAAAAGAGTCTTATGGAAAAGGCCCGCTACTATGCCGACGAAGTAATTCCTTTTATGGAAAAGGTTCGCGCCGTAGCAGATACAATTGAGCCTTTGTGGGGAATGGAATTCCGTCCTTACCCGACATACGAACAGCTTCTGTTTGCAAACGACGGTTTTTTGAAATAAATGATGAATTGGAAGAGGGTGTATGCTTGAATATTTTTTTATGGGACTTTCATTTGTTGTTATTATTGCTTTATTGTGTTTTATTTTTTTACGGATTGAAAGCCGTAAAATGAATGGCTCAAAAAAAATGATAAAAAAGGCTGAAGGTCCGGGTTTTGCAAAATGCCCTTTATGCGATATGCCTCTTCCAATCGGGGATAATATTTATACAAAGGTTTACAGACCTATGGATGTACCTGATCAAAGGTGTATTGTCATGGGCTGTATTCACTGTTATCCTAAAGTAGAGCCTGGTTTAAGACGAATATGTCCTGTCTGTCATAAAGAAGTTCCCATTAACGGTAATCTTATAGCAAGGCTTTTTAATAAGCGTGACGGCAGTAAACATATTCATATTGTCTGCTGTACCGAATGCAGCAAAAAGAACTGATGAAACCGGAGATGTGATAAAATGAATGAAGAAAACAGAGAAGCAGAGCGATACGATGATATGGGCAAAGTTAATTGTCCGGATTTGTGTGCTCTTTCCGGGAACCTGATTAATATCAGTAAGACTGGGTTAATGGTTCATTTCCCGGTTCCGGTTTCAGTTGATATTGAAGCGCAAAATGAATATGAATTGAAAATTTCTCTTGCAAAAAAAATCGGAGAATCACCTTTGGTTTTAGTGTGTGTGCCTCAGTGGGTTTCTGAAGTCCATCATGAAACAGAAATCGGGTTCAAGGCATTATATTCTCCAGATCAGAACCGTTTTATGAAGTATATAGCAGAACTGGCTGATTTCGGTAAAGACGATAATCTGGAAATAATTTAGGCTCTATGGCAGTATCAATTCAGAAAATAAACGGCAGGGCTTTTCTTGCCTTCACAGAAAAAAGCGGATTCCTTGAAAGCGAACTTTCCCAGCGTTTTGGTATTTCGCCCGTAGCAGATAAAATTTACGGCGGCCTTTATTATTATTCAAAAGATTCTCTCCGTGATGCAAAACTTCCGTCCGGAGCTGAATCGGTACTTCCTTATTTTGCACGTACTGTTATGGAAGAGCCTTTTATAGTTCATTTTGATTCTATTGGCGAAGCCGCAGGCGAACTTAAAAAGATTCAAAGAAACTGGGCACCATATCAGTATACCTGTTTCCGTCGTGCCAATCTTATTCAGGAAAAGCTTCCTTATATAAATCTTAAAGACAGAAAATTCCCTGTAAAAATTCCTCAGAGCGAAATCGGGCTTTATACATTGATTGACGAGCACACAATGATTTGTTCTGCAAAGACTACAAGCTTTATTCCTGCCGGAAAAATCACCTGGGTGGAAGACCACGAAAACCCGCCGAGCCGGGCATACTTAAAAATTCAGGAAAGCCTTACGCTTTTCAATCTTTTCTTTGGCGAAGAACTTCCTCATGAAGGACAGAAATGCTTTGAAGCCGGAGCATGCCCTGGTGGCTGGACCTGGGTTCTTGTTGGCCTTGGCGCTGAAGTTTACGCTGTAGACCGTGCAGAACTTGCTCCTGAACTTATGACAAATCCTCTGGTAAAATTTCAGATCCATGATGCCTTTACTCTTAAGCCTGAAGACATTGGTCCTGTAGACTGGGTGTTCAGCGATGTTATCTGTTACCCTGAACGCCTTCTTGAATGGATTCACAAATGGCTTGATTCAGGTATGACACGTAATATGATTTGTACAATCAAGATGCAGGGAGAAATTGACTGGAAAATGATAGACGAACAGTTCGCCGCCATACCGAATTCAAAAATCGTTCACTTGAATTACAACAAACACGAACTGACAATACTTATAAAAGCGAAGAATTAATTAAACATCCCAGTCGAAAGGTGTTGCCTGGTAAACGTAATAGTTGAGCCAGTTTGAGTAAAGCAGGTGAGCGGTGCTGCGCCATGTAGAAATTACCGGCAACTCCGGATCGTTGTTCTGGAAATAGTTCAAAGGTTTTTCAATATTTATCCCTTTTTTCAGATCGCGGAAATACTCTTTTGCCAGAGTGTCTGTGTCGTATTCCAGATGACCTGTCATGAAAATGGCGCGGTTATCTTTTGACTTACAGAGTGTGGCGCCAGTTTCTTCGTTGTCGGCAAGCAGAACAAGATTTTTGTTTTTCTTTATATCTTCAGTTCTGATTGTTGTCCAGCGTGAAGTTGGAACCGGAAAGAAGTCGTCAAAGCCGCGAACAAGAGGATCCTTTGGTTTTAGGTTTTTGCTGTAGTAAACTCCTGAGAATTTTTTATCTACAATCTGTTTGTTGATTCCGTGGAAATGATAAAGTCCTGCCATAGCTCCCCAGCAGATGTAAAGAGAGCAGAATACGTTTTCATTTGCCCAGTCCATAATTTTGCAGAGTTCATCCCAGTAATCAACATTTTCAAATGGAATCTGTTCAACTGGAGCACCTGTAAAAATCATGCCGTCGAACTTCTGCTTGTAAAGATCAGAAGACGGAATATAGAATTTATCGAGATAGGCTTTTCCTGTAGTTTTTGAAACGTGACTTTCCATTCTTACCAGACTGATTTCAATCTGAAGCGGAGTGTTTCCAAGAAGGCGCATAAGCTGAGTTTCAGTTACTTCTTTTGTAGGCATCAGGTTTACAATTGCAATTTTTAGCGGACGAATATCCTGTGTGGCAGCACGTTTTTCTGTCATTACGAAAATATTTTCTTTTTCAAGAGTCTGAACTGCTGGTAAATCTGATTGAATTTTAATTGGCATAGCGCTTCCTTTTTTTAAAAACTACAAATCATTTTATAACAAATATATAAATCTGAAAATGGGGAGAGGGAATTGCTTTAGATTTCAAATATCCTCAATTGGGGGATTACTTTTGCCATGTTATAAAAATCGGAGTCGTAAGTTAGGAGTAAAATATCGTTTTCAATAGCAGTCTGTGCAATAAGCAGATCAATGGTGCTGCGGATTGTGATGCCGGAATTTCGGCATTGAACATTCATCATTGCTGCGGCTTCATATGAGGATTTTCCGGACAGTTGATAGAAGTGAAACTGGTTTAAATATTGTTTTAGTATTTCATATTCTTTTTCAGATTTTGCGCCTTGCAGAATTTCCTGATAAATATAATTGTTTATCCCTATAGGATATTTATTGTCGATTAAAAAAGTTAATGTGTTTGTATATTGATCATCAACATTTTTTAAATAATTGATGATTACGGAAGTATCAATAAGAACCATTATTGCCTTCCCGCATAGCTTTGTAATCATAGTCTTCAGCAAAAAGATCCATACCACGAATGTCTTGAATCTTTTTTACCTGGCGAACTTCGATAAATTCGAGTAATGCTGTATTAATTAAGTCTTTCTTTGTCTTTATGGAGGGCGCCAAAAATAAGGCTGTTTTCACTAATTCATCATTTAATACAATATTTGTTCGCATGTATACACCTCGTTATGTGTATGATAATACACAAAGAGAATGGGCGCAATATAAATTTATGCAAAAAAAAAATCCCGGGTGATTTTTCACCCGGGATTAAAAGCGTTTCTTTTAAAGTTTATTTTTCAAGAAATTTAATTACCTTTCTTAGGCATGCTGTTACACAAGTGCCGCAGGCAGTACATTTTTCTTCGTTGATGAAAGGAACTCCGCCTTCCATTGTAATGGCTTGTTCAGGACATTCGCGAACACATCTCTGGCATTTGATACAGCTCATAGAACAGTTTTTTACAACGTCAGGTTTTTTGTCGCTTACACATGAACAAAGTACCAGTGGAGCTTTGCGCTCTGTGTCAATTTTCTTGAGCAGTTTGTGAGGACAGGCTCTTGCACATGCACCGCAGCCTGTACATTTTGCTTTATCAATTTTGGGAAGTCCGTCTTCGCCCATTGTCATGGCTCCGAACTTACAGACCTTTACACAGTCTCCAAAACCAATACAGCCGCTGGCACACATTTTGGTTCCGTTTACGGCAATTGCTGCTGCGGCACAGGTTTCAACGCCGGTGTAATTTCCGCGGCTTACAGCACAAGTCTTTGAGCCCTGACATGCAAGAACCGCAATGTACGATTTTACTTCTGCTGTTCCGCCCATGATTTCTGCAATGGCTTTTGCAACTTCGGCTCCACCTGCAGTACATGCATTGAGGGGAGCTTTTCCGCTTGCAACGGCTTCAGCGTAAGAAGCACATCCAGCGTAGCCACATCCACCACAGTTTCCGTTAGGAAGAAGTTCTTTAATTTTTGTTACTTTCTCATCTTCGTGAACTGCAAATACTTTTTTGAAAAAACCAAGAAGCATTCCAAGAACAAATGCAATCACAAAGGCTATAATTACAGTAGCAATAATAATTTTCATTTCATTATCCTATACAATCAGACTGCTTTAATAAGCAGCACTTTTCATTTACAAAAAATTGTCAATTATCAATCGTCAATTTTCAATTACTTAATCAGTCCATTGAAGCCCATGAATGCCATTGAAAGGAGACCTGCTGTAATGAACAGAATTGCGTTTCCTTTAAGGAAGGATGGCACTTTTGAAGTTTCAAGACGAACACGGATTCCGCTCATTACAACCATAGAAAGAATGAATCCGCCTGCTGAACCAAGGGCGTAAACAATTGATTCAAGGTAGTTGTAGTTCTTTGAGATACAGTTAAGTGTAACGGCAAGAACTGCACAGTTTGTTGTAATAAGAGCAAGGTAAACACCCATTGAAGAATACAGGGCAGGTGAAGTCTTTTTAAGATAGAATTCAACCAGCTGTACAAGTGATGCGATTACCAGAATGAAAATCAATGTCTGAAGGAATTCAACGTGGAACTTAACCAGAATACCGTAGTAAATAGGATAAGTAACAACAGTTGCCAGAATAATAACGAAGGTTGTTGCAACGCCCATTCCAAAGGCTTTCTTTGTGTCGCCTGTCATTCCAACAAAAGGACAAAGTGCCAGGTACTGAACAAGAACAACGTTATCAATAAGCATTGCGCTCAAAAATATTTTCAGAAGAGTTGGCATTATTCAGCCTCCTTTGCAGTTTCTTTTTCTGCACCAGTTTCTGATTTTTTAGCTTTAGACTTTGCTACAGCACCGCTGATTCCTTCTGTAATTGCAATCATAAGACCGAATACAATGAATCCGCCAGGGGCAGCTGTAAAGATTCCAAGTCTGTAGCTTTCAGGAATCACTTCTATTCCGAAGAAAGAACCGGCTCCAAGAAGTTCGCGGATGATTGAGATTGCTGCAAGAACCCATGTATAACCGATACCCATACCAAGGGAATCGAGGACTACTTTTCCGACTGAGTTCTTCGAAGCAAAGCTTTCAACGCGTCCCATGATGATACAGTTTACAACGATGAGTGGAAGGAACACACCAAGAGATTCTGAAAGGGCAGGGAGAAATGCTGCCAGCATAAGCTGAACGATTGTTGTGAATGCAGCAATAACGATAATGAAACATGGAAGGCGGATTGCAGATGGAATTACTTTTCTGCAAAGGCTGATTATGACTTCACTCATAAGAAGAACGAAAGTCATGGCAGCGCCCATACCAAGTCCGTTAAATACGCTTGTTGTAACGGCAAGGGAAGAACAAAGACCAATGCTCAGAACGAGGAGAGGATTTTCTTTTACGATACCGTTAGTAAAAATTTTCATGTTGCTCATTATTTAATTCCCTCCAAAGCATTGTTGATGATTTTTTCAATACCTTTTGATGTAATGGTTGCACCGGAAATTGCTTCGAAGTCTGTTCCCATTACAACAGGTTTTGAACCGTCAATTCCTGTAAACTGACCGTAGAAAGATTCTTCAGATGCTTTCTGTCCGAATCCAGGAGAGTCTGTGTTTTCAAGGAATTTAACCCCTGTAATTTTTTTGTTGTTGTCCCATGCAATCAGTATTACAACTTTGTCATAAGTTGGACCTGTAGCCTTTACAACAGTTCCGGCTTTTTCGCCGTTTTTCATGGCAGTGTAAACTTCCATGATTGTTGTTGTGTCCACAGATTTTTCAAAATCAGTTACGGCTTCAAAACTGTCGGCACCGGTGAATACGACTTTAAGGCCGGCGGCAGTCTGGGAAGCTTTGTGTGCTGCGATTCTTGGAGCAGTTAAATTGTTTACAACTGCCAGCGCAAAACAAGAAACTACAGCAAATACAGAAAGTACGAAACCAAGCTTAAGGATTTCTTTCATTACTTTGCCTCCTTTTTTGCTTTTCCGTAACCATACATTTTTGAACGAAGGTTATTAAGGAAAGGATGGATACAGTTCATGAAGAGGATTGAGAACATAACTCCTTCAGGGTAACCGCCGAACTTACGGATGAGGAATGTGATAAGTCCACATCCGATTCCGAATACAACGCGTCCCCATGAAGTGATTGGGCTTGTAACATAGTCAGTTGCCATGAAGAAGGCACCGAGCATAAGACCACCTGAAAGAACGCTCATAAGGACGTCGCCGCCTGAAACCAGAGTCAGGAGTGCAACAGTAGCGATAAATGAAAGAGGAATTCTCCAGTCGATGATTTTCATCCAGATAAGGAAGAGACCTGAAATCAGAATAACAATAGCTGCTGTTTCACCTATACATCCGCCCTGGCGGCCAAGGAAAAGGTCCCAGTAAGAGGTGAACTGTGAAGCCTGCGAAAGGATTGTTGCTCCTGAAACTGCATCTGTTGCAGGATCCAGCCACTGGGATCCCATTGTTGAAGGGAAGCAGATGAAAAGGAATGCACGGCCGGCAAGGGCAGGGTTCCATACGTTCTGACCGAGTCCTCCGAAAAATCCTTTTACAACGACCATTGCAAAAAATCCACCAAGCACTACCTGCCAGAAAGGAACAAGTGGTGAAAGTGTACATGCAAGAAGAAGTCCCGAAAGAACAGCCGAGCCGTCTTTAATGGAAAGAACCTTTTCTGGTTCAGATTTTCTGTATACAATCAGATTGAAAAGATATTCAAAGAGAACACATGAAGCAACGCTTACGGCAAGTACTGCAAGTGCGCACCATCCAAAGATGATGCAGCCTGCGATACAAACTGGAAGCAGTGCGAAACAAACCATCCACATAATCATCTGTGTTGAAACAGGTGAATGGAAGTGTGGAGATGATGAAAGGTACATTTTTTCGTCAGCCATTATTTATCTCCTTTTTCTTTTTCAGCATCTGCCTTAGCTTTTGCTGCAGCCCTCTGTGCACGGACTTTACATTTGCCAACGCGGAAATGCTGAACAAGCTTGATGTTTGCAGGGCAGACATAAGTACAGCATCCGCATTCGATACAGTCCATGAGACCAAAGGCTGTTGATTTGTCAGTGTTGCCGGCATCAAGCTGGCGTTTCATGAGGGCTGGAATCAGATTCATTGGACATGAGTTTACACACATACCACAGTTGATACATGCATTTTCTTTTGAAATTGCAATTTCCTTACGTGTCAGGAACAGAACACCGCTTGTTCCTTTTTCAACAGGGAACTGAGCGTTTGTCATGGCGAAGCCCATCATTGGTCCGCCTGAAAGGATTTTTACAGTTTCTTCTGTTGGATTGATTACGTCTCCAACCAGGTCGCTGACCATTGTTCCTACAGGAACGCGGATATTCTTTGGTTCAGAAACAGCACCGCCGGAAATTGTAAGAGGACGTTCAATAAGCGGCATACCAAGACGGAATGCATCAGAAACTGCACATACAGTTCCAACGTTACAGATAACACATCCGATATTGGCAGGAAGACCTTTTGTCGGAATTTCGCGGCCAAGGATGGCAACGGTAAGCATTTTTTCACAACCCTGAGGGTATTTTGTTTTTACGATTTTGATTTCTATTTTGCCCGAATAGTTCTTTGCATCGATTGCTTTCTGAAGTCCTTCCACGCAGTGGATTTTGTTTTCTTCAAGCCCGATGTATCCGCGGCCTTCAGGCTTCTGCATAACGCCGGTTACCTGCATTACAATTGCAACACCGTCAATTACTTTTTCTGGTGTTTCAAGCAATATGCGTTCATCGATTGTAAGATATGGTTCGCATTCAGCAGCATTAAGGATTACAGAATCAATTACTGCTGCTGGCGGTGGATTCAGTTTTACGTGAGTCGGGAAAGAAGCCCCACCCATTCCAACAATACCTGCATCCTTGATACGTTTAAGGGCAGTTTCCTTGTCACATGTGAACGGATCCAGAACAGGCATGAAGTCTGTTTCGCCTGAATCATCGGCTGCAATTTCAATTGCAATCTTTTCCACATTTGCGTTTCCCATTACAGGACCGATTTTTTTTACAGTGCCGGAAACAGAAGCGTGTACCGGTACAGACATAAAAGCATTGCCGCTGGCAATGAGCTGGCCTTTTTTTACCACGTCACCAACTTTTACCAGAACCTGGTTCGGTGCGCCGCCCATTGTTACAGGAATGCAGACTTTTTTTGAAGAAGGCATCACATTTTGAATTGGACATTCTTGTGAAAGTTCCTTTCTTTCTGGCGGGAAAATTCCGCCTGAGAATGTAAATTTGCGCATAAACAACATTTTACATTATAGAAAGACATTCTGCAATTTTATGGAATAATTTGAGAAACACTTCGGAATCAGCTGCAAAAATAACGAATTGAAAAGTTGGAGTTCGGCGAGAAACCATAGGAGCCCTGGAAAATGGGAAATATAATCCGTCGTTGAAATTAGCAATGGATATTGCTACTGTTTTCGGGAAACCAGTTGAAGAAATTTTTAAGTTCATTCCAGATGAGGAAGAGTAGAATAGTATTTTTGTAAGGGGCCATTTTTTGCTTCGCAAAAAACCGGGCTTTTCAGGGTTCCGCCTTTCGGCTGCATTGTTTGCGGCGGTGGTTTCGACGAGCTCAACCACCGCCGCAAACAACGGCTTCGCCGCCCTTACAATCCCTTGCCCGGAAAAAAAGTCCAATCCCTTGCCCGGGAAAAAAGTTTGACTGCATATATAAAATGTGCTATATTCAAAGAAAAGGAAATGCCCAAACATTTGGTCATCTCCACTTGTGTTTATATGTCCTAAAAGGACACAAGGCCACTCAGTGTGTCAGACTGGGCGGCCATATTTTTTACTTTTTTTACATCTTAATGTAAGTGAGCCATGCTATGATCATGCAGATAACTGTTGCAGCGCAAGCTACAATAGCTATGATTCTGTCTACGTTCATAAGCAAGCCTCCCGTGTCAAATTAATCAACCAGTTTCCTGATTGTCAGAGTCGGGGAGCTAACCGCCTGTTCAGGCATTTCCAATAATATTATATACTACATTTTATTTACTGTATATATTTATAGTGGTTTATTTTCCCCATTCACACATTTTTGAAATGATGGATTTTACAAGTTCTTTTTGATTTTCTGGTAGGGAGTCTAGCTGGGAGATTAAAGAGGAATATTCGCGATATCTATGCAAATCCAAATTTTCTCGTTTTAATGATGAGTCTTGACCTGTTACAAGATATTCAACGGAAACTCCCAACTCATTTGCGATTTTGACAGCATTTATGGCTGAAACTTCGCTATTTCGCTCAAAAGATTTATGTAAACTCTGTAAGTTTATACCTGTATTTGCTGAAAGTTCTTTCTTTGTTTTCCCTTGAAATTTTAATTCATTTTCAACTGTTTCCCAAAATTCCATTTTTTTAATTTATGGACTTGTGTCTAATAATTCTTTAGTTTTTAGGACAATAGTCGATAATTAAATATATTAGACAATAGTCTAAATATTATTCAGGAATAGACTTAATGCAAGACATCAAACAATCATTAATCGAAGAAATAAATAAACGCGTACAGGATAAAATCCTTGAACCGACAAACGCGGCTTTACTAACCAAACTTATAAACAATGCAGAAAGCAGCGAAGAAGCTATAAACATTGCAGCACTGGGAACAACTTATAAACGCACAGGACTTCATTTTGACAAGCGGCTTGAAAAAATGACGGACAGCATTAAATATTTTAAGAAAAATGAGAAACTTTCTTTCCGCACCGACGATGCAAAACCTGTAAACAAACTGATTATTGGCGACAATTACCAGGCACTGCAAAATCTGTTGATTCAATACAAAGGTCAAATCGACGTAATTTACATTGACCCTCCCTACGGAAAAGACAGCATGGGCGAATTTGCAAAAACAAATTATACAAATGCCATTACCCGCGACAATCTTCTTTCCATGCTGTACCCGCGCCTTATTCTTGCAAAACAGCTTTTGTCTGACGAAGGCGTAATTTTCTGCAGCATTGATGATAAAAATCAGGCTTATGTAAAGTGTCTGTTTGATGAGGTTTTTGGGGAAGAGAATTCGCTTTCAGTTATTGCATGGGAGAAAAGAACTAAATGTCAAAATACAGATACTGCAAAATTCATGCTTCAACCTAAAGTGGAATATATTTTATGTTATAAAAATTTTAATCACCGAGCAGAATTCCGATGTCATGTAGTTGGTGAAAAGTTATATCCTGAAAAGGATGCTTATGGAATCTTTCGTTATGAAGAAATTGGGCAAATGAGCAAGAATGGAGTTCGTGGTCGTGCTAGTATGATTTTTGATATCTTGGGCGTTTACCCGAATGAAGGAAACCAATGGAAATTAGGGAAAGATACAATACTTGAATATTCTACTCGTAATGATGGAAAAGATTTACTCTTAATTAACGAAAGACCTTTTAGAAAAATTCGTCCTGAAGATGAGGCTGTTGAAAATTATAAACCATTTTGGGGAATGTATGGTGCAGAGCAATACGGTACAGCTGAAACTGCAAAGTCTGAGTTAGATAAAATTTTAGGAACTAAAGAACATGATTTCAACACAGTAAAACCTGTTGAACTAATTGAAGATTTAATTTTTCATGCATGTAAAGAGAATTCTATTGTATTGGATTTTTTTGCAGGTAGTGGAACAACTGGTCAATCAACAATGGAATATGTTAAAGATTATCACAATAATATAACTTACATTCTATGCACAAATAATGAAAAAACTGAAAAGTGCCCCAACGGCATTGCCTACGATGTAACATCCAAACGCCTTAAGCGCATTATGACCGGTGAATGTTACGACGGTACAAAAGATTTTCCCTGGCTTAAAGATAACCAGCCTTACGGCGGAAACCTTGATGTTTACGAAATTGAATCTGTTGCCAATTTTGAAAACACTCCCGGCAAATCACCTTTTGATGTAATCGACGAAACTCTTTACGGCAAAGAAAAGTTCAAAACTGTAAAAGAAAAAATCGACTGGGTTTGCAGCAACTTTGAAAAAACTCAAAAGGAACTTGGGGAATAAAATGTTACAGGAAGCAAAAGATTTACAGAAAAATGCTGTTTCAAAGCTGGTACAGGTTCTTGCAAGCGGAAAAAAAGAAATCACTTTTAAAGCTCCAACTGGCAGCGGTAAAACTTACATGATGGCAGACTTTATGAACAGAATTCTTGCGGCAAATCAAAATGCCGTATTCATAGTTTCAACTCTTTCAAAAAGTAACCTTGCCCAGCAGAATTACGAATCATTTCTGGCTTTGGCAGAAAATAATACCTTTCCAAACATAAATCCTTTTTTAATAAATTCAGATTCCAGCGGCGAAGGAAGTCTTTACATTCCAACAGATTACAATGTGTATGTTCTTCCCCGGGATTTATACAAAGATTCCAGTAAACTTAAAAAAGAAGGAACTTTCCTGAATTTCCTAAAAAATCTAACAGGCGACACTTTTATGAAGCAGGCAGACAAGACAGTTTATCTTATAAAAGATGAATGTCACATTGCCACCAGCAATCTTGATGAGCTTAAAGAATATTTTGCGCAAATCATAAATTTTTCTGCCACACCAAAACTTTCCCGCAGGCAGGAGCCGGATGTAGAAATTTCTAATACAGAAGCAGAAAATGCAAAACTTATAAAACAAGTGGAACAGTGCAGCGAAACCGACAGTCTGAATGATGCTCTGACCAAATTTGAACAAATCAGAACAGATTACATAAATCTTCTTGGAGTAAATCCCTGTTTTATAATTCAAATTTCCAACAAAGAAAAGGCAGAAGAAGAATTAAAAAACAACATAATGCCGGCTTTGAAAAATCATCAGGAATTAAAATGGGTTTACATAAGTGATAAAGGCGGTGAAACCAACGATAACGGATTAAAAAAACTTCCTGTTTCAAAATGGAAAAATTACATGAAAGGAAAAGAATCCACAATTTCTGTAATCATTTTTAAAATGGTGATTTCAGAAGGCTGGGACATTCCCCGTGCCTGTATGCTTTATCAGATTCGTGATTCTAAAAGCAAGCAGCTGGATGAACAGGTTATGGGACGAGTTCGCCGTAATCCCAGACTTTTGGATTTTGAAGCTTTAAGCGAAGAAGCAAAACACCTTGCCTGCACTGCCTGGATTTGGGGAATTATTCCAAAGGCTGAACATTTACAAAAACAGGTTAACTTGTATGCAGATTATGAAATTGAAAAGAAATTCCGCATAAAACCTGTTAAATTGAAAAGTATTAGTTCTACAAAAATTCGAGATATGGAAAATTTTCTGAATAATCTAAAAGATGTCAATTTGACTCATCCTTCCATTTTTGAGTTATATCATTACCTTCAAAAACAGGATAATGAGATTCAGAATATCTGTTACGATTATGCAAGTGATTTTAAAAAATGGACTTTATTTACCGAGCATCTTAGCGAAATAAAAACTTCCTACGAAAATAGTATTTGCGATTATGAAAAAAGCATGGTTGTTTGCAATGATGTGGGATTCCCTGCTGAAAGCTGTTTTATTGAAAACACAAACAATCTTACTTTGGATGACTGGATCTGGTGCAGAAAAGACAAGGAAACTGATTTTTCTTTTGACAGTGAAGCCGAAAAAAAATGGGCGGAATTATTAAAAGACATTCGTTCAAATTCAATTGATAAAGCCACTAAAAACGAAAATGCACTTTTTGAAGATTCCAGATTTTTGTGGGGCAAAAACTTTCCGCTTAATTCTGAAATTAAATATGAATATTATCTGAATGGAGTTCATTCTTCTTATCCAGATTTTGTAATGAAAGATAAAAGAGGGCAGATTCATATTTTTGAAGTGAAAAGTGTGAACAAATCTTCTTCTATTAACATTGATGAAGAAGATTACAAAAATAAAGTGAATGCATTAAGGGCATGCTACAAAGAAGCTTCAAGAAAAACAGGTCATATTTTTTATCTGCCCATTCTTGATAAGTCTGTGTGGAAAATTACTCGTTTAAAAGATGGAAAAGAAGATACAATTGATAAAAATCAGTTTGTAATGTCTATAACAAAAATTGAAAATGTAAGCTTTCCGGAAATAGAAACTGTTTCTCTCAAAATTGCGGAAAAATAATCACCGCAAAGGATTGGAGCACCTGCGTAGCAGTCCACCGCAGTAGTTGCAGAGCTGCAACTACGAGGAGGATGAGCGTTAGCGAAGTGCGGAAAGCCTGGTGTTGCAGGAAACTTTTGTTGACTGCAACATGCGGCAAATTACCGGGGCTCAGGCTGTAGACGCAGATAAAATTACAAATCAATTTTTTCAAAACGTCTTATTGAAACTGCAAGGCTTCCTAAAGTTCCTGCAATATAAATCACGATGCCGGCACAAAGGACGTAAAGCTGGCTTACCTGGAAATGAGTGTCGTTCAAAGTTTCAAGGCCGGGGAAAAAGTGCAGTGATTCTCCAAGGGAAATTATCAGTGTTGCACAGATTCCAAAAAGCAGAAAGGGGATTCCGATTTTGTATGCGGTTTTAAAAAACTTTCCAAGGAACACAGTGTTGAACGCAGCAAAGATTATCAGGTTCCAGCCAAGGTAAGCAATGTTTGCATTCATGAGAGTGTTGATTGAATATGGTTCAACGTCTGAAAGGAAAATCATTCTGATTAAAGAAATTGCCAGCATAATAATCCATGAAATCATCTGAATGGCAACTGTAAAAATAAATTTCGATTTTACTACATCTCGTTTTGCAACTGGTAGCATTGCAGTATAAAAAAGATCACCGGCTTCGCGACCTGCCTGGAAAGATCCGAAAATCCCAAGACAGATAAAAAATGCTCCAAGCAGGATAGGGTACTGGGGAATCATAGCCATAAGTGAAAAGGCAATGAAAATATATGTTCGTGGAGATGCTGTCAGGAACATTTCTTTTTTAAGTAAAAGTGTTTTTTTGGTCATAACTTCTTTCTCCTAAATGTTGATTTCTTCTTTTTCAAGGTGAACCATAATTTCTTCAAGTGTGCCGCCGCCCTGGTTACGGATGAAATCTTCTTTTTCTGCGCTGTCTACAATCTGGCCCTGTTTGATATAGGTTATTGAGTCGGCACATTTTTCAAGGTCGCTTGTAATGTGTGTGGAAAAAAGAATTGATGTTCCTTTGTCCCGGAGCTTTTCAAAAATTGTCAGAAGTTCGTCGCGGGAAACCGGGTCAAGGCCTGAAGTCGGTTCGTCAAGAATCAGAAGTTTTGCGCCATGGCTTAATGCAAGAACCAGATTGTATTTTACTTTCATACCTTCGGAAAGTTCCTTCGGCTTTTTGTTTTCGTCCAGCTTGAAGGCTGTCATATATTTTCTGTAAAGTTCATCATTCCATTCCGGGTAAAAACTTTTTGTAATTTTTGTGATTTTTTTCAGAGTCTTCATAGGATAGTAATTGATTCCGCCAGGGGCGTAACCTGTAAGCTGTTTGATTTCATCTTCATTTTCGCTCATTTCTTTTCCGAAGAATTTTATTGAGCCTGAAGAGGGGTGAACAAAGTTTAAAATTGATTTGATTGTTGTGGTTTTACCGGCGCCGTTACGGCCGATGAATCCCATAATGCTTCCTTCATTCATTGTGAAGCTTACATCTTTAAGTTCGAAGGAAGGATATTTTTTGCATAGATTTGTAATTTCAAGAACGCTGCTCATAATTGTTTCTCCTGAATATGATATTATTCTTCATCTTCCGGGTTTTCTGATGAAGGAAAAACTTTTGTCATAATGTCTGTGAACATATTTTTTTGTGGGATTGCGATGCCACGTTTTTCATCGCCTAAAAGAATAAGGGTGTCGCCGGGTTTGATGTTGAAAATGTCACGTGCTTCTTTAGGAATTACAATCTGACCTTTTTCGCCTACAGTGGCTGTCCAGGCGTGTTTGCCTTTCGTCGTCTTTTTTTCCTTTTTCATGTTACCTCACGTAAATGTGGAAAGTTTGTAAAGTTATACAAATCATACTTTTTATACTTTGTCATGTCAAGAAAATTTGAAAGGATATGTTTTCGAGACCCTTCCTCCAGCTTGTAAATTCCCATAGCAAGTTCCTGTAATGTAACTGCTTAGATTCCGCAGGAATTTTTTCGCTTTTCGAATGTTGTTAGCGTCGGGAGATGCAAGTTTTGCTCACATTACCTTCATATAAAAGCAAAAGGGGCTGTCCTAAAAGTATAGGCAGCCCCTTTAATATTTTATGGATACTTACGTAAAGTTAAGTTATTTTTTTGAAATTGACTCATTGATAGAAACAATGAGGTCACCAAGTTTTGAAGAACTTGAAAATGTGCTGTCTTTTACAGAAATTGTAATGCCACCAATTTTGTTTAAAAGTTCAACAGCTTCGGCTTCTGAATCATTTTCAAAAGCGTTCATAATGTTCTGGAAAAGTTCTGTTGTTGCTTCAAGATTTAATGAAACTTCGATTGTTCCTGTGTATGAAGCTGTTTCAAAGTCGAAAGCGATTTTTGAAGAAGCTGTTCCGTTGATTCTGAATTCATTAGTATCAGGATATTGTTCTGGGCTTGTGTAACCAGCCATCCATTCATTTATTTCGTTTTCGATATCATTTATATCGTTACTACCTATAGTTCCATGACCTACACCTAAGGGAGTCATAAATAATGCGTCCAAAATTTTTAAGGCTTCTTCTACTGTTACGTTTTTAATAGGGAAAGCTGCAGTGTTTCCTGTTAAGAACTGAAGAAGGGAATCAAGTTTTTCAACTTTAAGGCCAAATTCTTCATTCATGTCAGAGATATTAAAGATTCCCTTAGTTTCGGATATTAATTCGCATTCGACATGCTCTGGTGTTTCATTTACTTTTACTTCTCTGAATTCTATTTGGTCAATTGATAAAGTGCCACTGTACTTCAGTTTTGTTAATGTTATACATTCATTGAGTTTTGCTTTGAGTGCTTCAACATCTTCTACCTCGAGAGAATCTGCTAAATCTACTAAAAGCTCATCTACTGAATTATAAGGACTGAATATTTCTTCTACCATATTTTTGTTTTCTTCTTTTGTAAGGAATTTATCAATAGCCTTTATAATCTGGTCGAAAGAAAGATTTTTTACATTAATTGAATCCTTTAATTGGAAAGAAGAAAGCGGTGCAGCAGGCCAAGAATCTGGGACAGCGTCAAGAACAGCTTTAAAGAAAGTGGCAATGAATTCACTAAGAGGTTCAATAGCCTTGTCACCTTCAAAAAGTTCAGCTTCTGATGGAGCAGCAGTTCTCATTGAACGATACTGACTTGGTTCAGGTTCTTCTGATGGGACTGATGGGTCTGATGGGAAGAAAGCCATAATTTCCTGATAAATTTCTTCCATTGCTTTCTTGAAATCTTCTTCAGTTTCAACAGTCTTTTTTACATCTGCCGGTGTTTCAGGAACTTTATCCTGTGTTGTTCCTTCGCTTGGTGCAGGAACTACAGTTGGTGTAGAATCTACAGGTTTTTTGTTTGGGTCCGCACATCCAAAGTTCAGTGCAACCATAACGAATACAGCTGCGCAAGACAGTAAGGT
>JAHBAD010000135.1 GCA_018385395.1 Treponema sp. | reverse complement strand
GTTTTTAAGCGTACATCCAGGGAAATACGAATATGTCATACTTGCTCCTATAAATACATTTATTCCAATATTAAATTTTTGCCTTACATTTTAATGTATTTTATAAAATAAGTGAATATTTATAATAAAATATTTAACCTGATAAGGAAAACAGATGATAAAAAAAACGGAACTTCAGCGAACTGAAGTTCCGTTTTAATCATTAGGAAATCAATACTTATTATGCATTACACCATAGATTCTGGTTTGAAAACCTTGTCGAATTCGGCTTCTGTAAGGAATCCCAGTGCACAGCAAGCTTCCTTAAGAGAAATGTTTTCATCGTATGCTTTGTGTGCTGTTTTTGCAGCATTTTCGTATCCGATGTAAGGATTCAGAGCTGTAACCAGCATAAGTGAGTTATACAGGTTGTGGTGCATCTTGTCCTTGTTTGCTGTAATTCCAACTGCACAGTTGTTGTTGAATGAAATGATAGATTCAGCAAGGAGACGTCCAGACTGGATAAAGTTGTAGGCGATTACAGGCATGAAAACGTTCAGTTCAAAGTTACCCTGTGATGCTGCAAATCCGATTGCGGCATCGTTACCCATAACCTGAACTGCAACCATAGTTGCCTGTTCGCACTGTGTAGGGTTTACTTTTCCAGGCATGATTGAAGACCCTGGTTCATTTTCTGGAATGTGGATTTCTCCAAGACCGTCACGAGGACCAGATGCAAGCCAGCGAACGTCGTTTGCAATTTTCATCATATCTGCTGCCAGGGCTTTGAGAGCTCCGTGTGCATATACAAGTTCGTCTTTTGAAGTAAGAGCGTGAAATTTGTTTGGTGCTGTAACGAATTTCTTTCCTGTAAGTTCAGAAACCTGTTTTGCAACTTCCTTATCGAAACCTTTTGGTGCATTAAGACCAGTTCCTACGGCTGTTCCACCAAGAGCCAGCTGTTTAAGGTAAGGAAGGGAAGATTTGATCATTTCAGCATCGCGTTCAAGAGACGTTCTCCATCCAGAAATTTCCTGGCTGAATGAAACAGGAACTGCATCCTGAAGGTGTGTACGTCCAGACTTTACAATTCCTTTGTTTTCTTTTTCAAGACGTTTGAAAGTAGCAACCAGTGTGTCGATTGCAGGGAGCACTTTGTCTTCCAGAACGAGGACTGCAGAAATGTGAAGAGCTGTTGGGAATGTGTCGTTTGAAGATTGTGACATATTGATGTCATCATTTGGGTGACACAGTTTTTCTTTTGCAATTTCGTTAGCACGGTTAGCAATAACTTCGTTTGCATTCATGTTTGACTGTGTACCAGAACCAGTCTGCCATACAACCAGTGGGAAATGATCATTAAGACTTCCTGAAATAACTTCGTCACAGGCTTTTGTAATAGCCTTTACTTTTTTTGCAGTCATTTTTTCTGGTTTAAGTGTACTGTTTGCAAGACAAGCAGCTTTCTTAAGGATACCGAATGCGTGTGTAATTTCACGTGGCATTGTTTCCTGTCCCATACCAATCTGGAAGTTATTGCGGCTGCGTTCTGTCTGGGCTGCCCAGTATCTGTCTGCAGGTACTTTTACTTCGCCCATAGAGTCATGTTCAATTCTGTATTCCATAGCGGGTTTATCCTCCTAGATAACCCGATAAACAAGTTTGTCACAGGCTTTAAGCGAAGCGTGCCTTGACGAACTTGTTTATCTAGTTAAATTTTTTAGAAATTTATCTGTTTAATAACGTCTTTCAGACATTCCGCACTGTGCTTGAGAGAAGCAACTTCTGCATCTGTCAGTGGTGTTGCAACATGTCCTTTGATACCGTTACATCCAACGATTGTTGGGATAGAAAGACAAACATCAGAGATTCCGTATTCACCGTTGAGCATTGAAGAAATTGTAAGAACTGAGTCAGTAGAGTAGTTAAGAGCTTCTACGAGAGTAGCTGTTGTAACACCGATACCATAGTTTGTACATTTTTTTGCAGCAATGATGATTCCGCCTGATTTACGGATGTAGTCTTCAACGTCATTTTTGTCAAAAGAAGGAAGAACGTCTTTTCCTGTGTATGATTTTGCAAAATTGTCTACTGGAATTGAACCGATGTTTGCAAGTGACCAAGGAACGAAAGAAGAATCTCCGTGTTCACCGAATACGTATCCGTGAACATTTTCCTGACAAACTCTGTATGTTTCAGCAATGCGGGCACGGAAACGTGCTGTATCAAGCATTGTTCCTGTACCGAAAATGCGGTTTGCAGGAATTCCAGATGATTTGATGAACTGATATGTAAGGATATCAACAGGGTTGGCAACGATTACATAAAGTGCGTTTGGACATGCTTTAGTGATTGTTGGGATAACAGATTTTGCAATATCAACGTTTGTCTGTGTAAGATCAAGACGAGACTGTCCTGGTTTTCTTCCAACACCTGATGTGAAGATAACAATGTCAGAACCTTTTGCATCTTCGTAATCTCCGTCGCGAACATTAACAGGTCCGATGAATGGAGTACCCTGACGGATATCCATTGCTTCACCCATAGCTTTTTCTTTGATGATGTCGATAATTACGATTTCTGAAGCAAGCTGTTTCAGTGTAAGTGCATAAGCAACTGTTGATCCAACCTGACCAGCACCAATAATAGTAATTTTATTTGCCATAAATGTTTCTCCTGCGGATAAAATCCAGAAATAAATATATCAAATTTAAATAAATATTCCCTTAAAATATAATCAAAAAAAGATATTTCTTCAATCAGATATTTTCAATATATCACTT
>JAHBAD010000134.1 GCA_018385395.1 Treponema sp. | reverse complement strand
TTAATAACCTGCTCACCATTAAAGAGTAAGCCATTTACGATATCTGCAAAAACATCGTTATAGGCTTCCAGTGTTTTTTCAGCAATATCTTTTTGTGCCATATATACTCCCATCAATAAATATACTTAGATTTTTTAGAAACGTGTAAAACCTAATCAAACAACCCATTCACAGCCGGCATTACATCCTGAATACTTTCTATCGTCTCAGGAATAGCCGCTCTTGTGTAATACTCAGTCATTTCAACAGAGCTATGTCCTACCATTTTCTGAACAGTTTCTGCATCTACTCGCTGGCGCATTCTTGTAACATAAGTAAACCTAAAAGAATGCGGAACAAGTTTCCGTTCATTTGTATCAATTCCGGCTTTTAGTAAAACCCTTTTTTGAAAACAGATTCAAGAAACTCCTGGCGTAATGGTAATCCCATATCATTTTGAAAAACAAAATCATCCTGGTCCAGGTGATGCTGTCGGATATAACTCATTAATACCCGCATAGTGTTTTCAGGAACCAAAGTTACCCTTAATTTCTGATCTTCATCACTTCCTTTTTTGTTATAGTTTGTTCTGTGTCCATCTCTTTCACAAAAACTATCTATAAACAAAGCATTCTTATCCTGAACAAATTGTTTTACCCTTAACGCCCTGGCTTCACCAAGTCTTAAACCACATTTAGCAATTGTAAGGAACAAAAGATATTCACGAAGTCCATCACTCCAGTTGGCTCCATCAAAAAAAGAAGCCAGTTCTTCGGTTGTAAAAATATCTGCTTTTTTCGAGTTACGTGCAAAACGTGGAAACTCTGGTTTCGTAATTGTGTATTTACAATGCCATGGCGCTTCTTTATAAATCGAGTTCACTGCTTCGATAAAACTGTTTTCCCAGCTTCCTGATTTATCCTCGATAGTCATAAGGTATCCATTGACCATAGGAATTGTCAGATCTTCGAGGTAATTTTCCCCAAACTGTTCGACAACAAGTTCCACAAAGTGTCTGTTATTGGTAATGGTCCTTGGAGCAATCTTCTTCCCCATCTGATTTATGCGTTGAACATGATCGCTTTCGGGAAGGAACATTTCTTTTGCAATGTTTTTAAATTTAGGTTTCTGAGTTCCAGGTTTTTCTGGAAGAGGCAGGCTATTCACATAAGCATAAGCTTCTGCGATATTGGAAACGTTTGGAATTACTTTCTGATGCTGAACTCCAGTAATGGGATCGACCCACCAATAATATCAGCGTTTTGTGATTTTTCCGGATTTTGATTTTACAGATTTCTTGAAAGGGTTATAAAACAATTTGACCTCCATAGGCAACATTAACATTTCATTAACATCGAACCTACAGAGGTCAATTTAAGTTTTTCGTAATTCCTTATATTATAAGGAGTTAGTTTGTCGGGATGACAGGATTCGAACCTGCGACATCCTGGTCCCAAACCAGACGCGCTACCAGCTGCGCTACATCCCGTAAGTGAATATAAATATACAGTTTCTCAGACTTTTGTTCAAGTAGCAGAACCCGTTTTTTTCACTTTTTTTTGCTTTTTTTTTATTTAGCAATTATACGGAGAATTTCGGCTTTCCCATCAATTTTCACCTTTTCACCAGGCTCAACCGCATAAATGTCTTCAGCTTTCAGCTCCATATTTCCGCTTACAGCACCTTCAGAAGAAATAACATAAAGCAATTCTACCCCTTCAGGTTTAGCACGATTCGGACAAATATAAGTCCAGTCCCCATTCACGTCAATTTTTTCCAGGCGGAAATATTCACATTCAAAATCCTTCCCCAATGGAGCAACCGGTATCATATCTTCACTTTTGATTACTTTAAGACCTTTTTCTATATGAACTTCGCGGCCCCGTCCCCAGTCATAAAGGCGATAAGTAAGATCGCAGCTCTGCTGAACTTCCATAAGACGAAGCCCAGCCCCAATAGCATGAACAGTTCCGGCCGGAATAAATATAAAATCGCCTTTTTTTACATTTACGAATTCAAGGTAATCTTCAAGCTTTGTTTCTGTGATTGCTTTTGCAAGAACCTCTGAAGGGTAATCCTCTTTCATCCCGTAAACAAGTTTTGCATCCGGAGCAGCATCAAGAACGTACCAGCATTCTGTCTTTCCGCGGTTTCCTTCTCCTTCAAGTTCAACGGCAAGTTTATCATCAGGATGAACCTGAATAGACAATGTATCATCTGCCTGAATTACCTTTACTAAAAGTGGATAATCTCCGTTACAGGTATCATAAAAATCTTTCTGAAGTCCGTTTGGATGAGTTGAAGCAATCCAAAGTTCATATCCCCAGATTTTATCAGATCTGATTGCATTAAGTTTTTTCATTTTGTTTTCCTCAATTCCATTCTGCCGAGACTTTCTGTCTTATGCAAGAGCCTAGGGGTTTTTACCTACAACAATTTATAATCAGAAAATTCTGAGAGAATTTTTTCCTGAAGGACTAGCATTTCGCAAACTGGAGCCACACCTTTTTCAATATGTTCTTCATAATGATCCATTCCGTTTAAATGAAGAAGTCCATGAAGAAGCAGGCGTTTTAGTTCACTGTTTTCGTCGATTTCAAAATAAGCGGCATTTTTCGGAAGAGTCTCAAGACTTATTACAATATCGCCCATACTTTTCCATTTCCCTTCTTCATCTTCATATTCTTCTCCATTTTCAAAAGAAAGGACATCTGTTGCAGAATCAATCTGGCGGTACTGTTTGTTCAAAGTCTGAATCATTTCATCATTACAGAATAAAATAGAAATTTCTTCCTCGTCATAAGAAAGCTTTTTCAAAAGTTCATTTACATACTGTTCAACATTCGGCATCCAGGAAGGTTCTTCCAAGCCATCCATCATACTGATAAAAACTCTATTCATTTTCGTCCTCTGTATCTTCTATTTTATAATTATTTTTGTGTCCTGGAAAATATTTTTCATGACTCATTTTTAACTGGGTGTCATCAACATGGGTATAAATCTGAGTTGTTGCAAGATCAGAATGTCCAAGAAGTTCCTGAACAGATCGAAGGTCCGCGCCACCTTGAAGAAGATGCGTAGCAAAGGAATGACGCAATGTATGAACTTTTGCATTCACTCCGCTCAAGGCTTCAAGCTCCTGAAACTTTTTCCAGATGCCTTTTCTTGAAATCGGGTCGCCGCGATAATTTAAAAAAACTTCATCAATAACTTTTTGTCCGCAAAGACCTGGGCGCACCTCATTAAGATAAAGCACCAGTTTATCATAGGCTCGTCCTCCAAAGGGAACAATTCGTTCTTTGTCCCCTTTTCCATGAACCAGAATAAGCTTTTCTTCAAGGTGAACATTTGTAACAAGAAGTGTCGCAGCTTCACTTATACGAAGACCACAGGAATAAATAAGTTCAAAGAGAGCATCATCTCTTTTTCCAAGTGGTGTTGAAGTGTCAATCACCGAAAGCAGTTTATCAACCTGCTCAATTGTAAGAACTCGTGGAATTGCCCTGGCAGATTTTGGTCTGTCCAGTTCAAGAGCTATATTTTCTTCCCAGTAATTTTTCCTGACAAGATATTCCCCAAATGCTCTTATTGCAGAAATATCTTTGGCAAGTGTATTTTCAGCATTCCCGGCGTTACGCCTGTCCATAAGAAAATACATTAAGTCCTGAACGGTTATATCCTTCAGTTTTTTCTGTTTCTGGACACACCATTCAAGAAATAAAGAAGAAGATTCTTTATAAGTTGCAGCAGTTTCATCACTATCCCTCTTAACAAGAAGAAGGTCAGTATAAAACTGCTCCAAAAGAATTTGAACTGTCAATTTGATTAATCGTCAAATCTGATTGTTCTTGAATAATCAGATGAAGAAGGCTTTCTCCAGCAGGCAGGTTGACTTAAATCATTTTGACCGTTGAATCCTGCAGGTGGATTCATTTTTGAAGATGAAGGTTTTATAGATTCAAAGTTTCCAAAAAGATCTGAACCAAGACTTGTTCCTTCTTTCTTTTCTTCATTTATCTGTGAAGGAGCGGATTCGGAAGTAGTTGTATTTCCAAACAAATTACCAGAAAGGAGATCACCAAAGGCATCAGCTGACATAACATTAGGATCTTCTTTTTTTGGCTCTACAACAGGTTCCGGAATAGTCTGCTGAACAGAAACTGCAGGGCGAGAATTAAAACCAGTTGCAATAACAATTACGCGAATCTTTCCCTCCATTGAAGGATCAATAATCTGCCCCCAAAGAAGATGATGTTTTGGAGCACAGGAAGCAGTAATTGTACTGTTAATTTCACGAACTTCATCCATTGTAATATCAGCTGGTGCTGTAATGTTTACCAGGATCTTTGAAGCTCCGTCCATCTTCATGTATTCCAGCATAGGATTCGAAATAGCCATCTGTGCTGCATCGATTGCACGATTTTCACCAGTTCCTTCACCAACACCAAGGAGTGTATTTCCAGCATCTTTAAGAACTGTCTGCATATCATTAAAGTCGCGATTAACAATCCCTTCTTTTGTGATGATTTCAGTAATACCTTTTACCCCCTGTGAAAGGAGTTCATCTGCAAGCTGGAAGGCCTGAACAAAAGTAATATTTTTATCGATGATTTTGAAGACTGCTTCGTTTGGAATTTCAATAAGAGAATCAACGCAGTCGCGGAGTTTATCAATACCGCTTCTTGCATTATTCATACGATCTGGTCCTTCAAAGTCAAAAGGAGTTGTTACAACAGCAACTGTAAGCGCACCTGCTTTCTTTGCAATTTCTGCAACAACAGGGATAGAACCGGTTCCTGTTCCGCCCCCCATACCTGCAGTAAGGATTACCATATCAGCACCAGAAACAACATTTTCGATAGCGCTTGTATCTTCTCTTGCTGCGTTTTCACCAACTTCAGGATTACCACCGGAACCAAGACCACCAGTAAGTTTCTGTCCGATTGCCAGCTTTGTAGGAGCAGGGTTTTTATTTAAAGCCTGAAGGTCTGTATTCATTACAATGAATTCAACACCCTGAACATTTGATTCAATCATGCGGCGCACACCACTTGAACCA
Source organism: Treponema sp. (assembly GCA_018385395.1). Classification (GTDB taxonomy): domain Bacteria; phylum Spirochaetota; class Spirochaetia; order Treponematales; family Treponemataceae; genus Treponema_D. The sequence continues at coordinate 9,222 of JAHBAD010000134.1, read as the reverse complement.
CCGCCACCACAACCAATTACTTTAATAATTGTCGGGTTTGCTACATTACGGGCAGTTTCTGCCTGATCATTGTTTATTACCGAAAAATCAAATGCCATATTTTCCTCCCAATATTGCCGGTTCCCAGCTGGCCCCCATTTTAAATTTAGAAATATTTTTTTATAAGTCGTGAAAGTCCGCTTTCGCCTTTTTTTCCCTGAGGCGCATTACGAACCTTCTTCTTTTTTCCAGAATTCTGAATTTCACTGTTTTTATTTGCAACAATCAATCCCACTGCTGTTGCAAAATCAGGTCTGCGGTAATCTTCTTCAATACCGCCCAAAGCTTCCGGCATACCGATTCGTACAGCACTTGTTCGGAACACAGACTGTGCAAGTTCAACAACACCGCGCATCTGGGCTCCGCCACCTGTAAGAATAATATTTCCCGAAAGCTGTTTGATTTTTGAATTATGCATAACCGCACTGCGTGCCATTTCAAAAATCTCTGTCATGCGAGGCTGAATAATATCACAGATTTCCGACTCTGTTGTTGCTTCCGGAGCTCTTCCCCCAACTCCCGGAATAATAACCTGGCGGTCCACTTCAATACCATCACGCCAGCAGCAGCCTGATTCGATTTTTATTTTCTCAGCATTTGCAACTGAAATACCTTTAACAATAGAAATATCACTTGTAACAAGATTTCCTGCAACCTGCAGAGATGCTGTACAAACAGGAGCACCTTTTATAAATACAATAACATCAGTTGTTCCGGCCCCAAGGTCAATGATAATTGAGCCAAGGTCAAGTTCATCTTCATGAACAACTGCCTGTGTAGCAGCCAGAGTTTTGAGCATGATGTTATTACAGATGTATCCTGAACGGGTAATACAAGAACAGATATTCTGAACTGTGCTTACAGAAGATGTAATGATATGAACATCAACTACTACTCTGTCTCCCATAATATCAATAGGAGGATTAATCCCAACAGAAACATTATCAACAAAGAATTCCTGAGGAATAATATGAAGGAGCTGTCTGTCGATTGGGATTTTTATAGCGCGTGCACAGTCAATTACACGATCAATATCCTGTGCAGTAATTTCTCTTGTATTTCCGCGATTTTTTGCAATGGCAACTGCACCGTTTGAATCTGTACTGCTAACCTGCATGCCGCCAAGACATGTAAATACAGAAGAAACAGTTATACCGGCATTCTGTTCAGCTTGTTCAATAGCCTCTCGGATTGCATTTTTTGCAGCTTCAATGTTTACAATAACGCCGTTACGAAGACCTTCAGACTTTACCTGTGAAGTTCCTGCAACAGAAACATTTCCATTTTCGTCTACATCTCCGATTACAACGCGGATAAAACTGGTTCCAATATCCAGACCAACGATCATTTTCCCCACCCAATCTTAATATGATACAGATCCGTAACGCATATCAACAGCTGTTGCATCAGGCTTAAGCTGTTTTACAACGTCTAATACTACCATCATATACTTTAATGCCTCTTCATTCAATGCTCGGTCAGTCAGGACTTTTGTATGACCCGAAGACGGAATCAGAACCAGTTCATAGTTACCTGAATCTTTTGGAACTACACAGATTTCTGATACTGCAGCAAAATATTTCTGTGGCAGATTTTGAATCTGAGAAATTTGATTTATTAAAGTTTTATATTTTGCAGGGATTCTCATTCCATCAGTCATATTATCTACTGGAATTCCAGAAAGGATCGGTATTCCGCTCTGAGCCACAATTGCATTATTTTTATTTGAGAAAAGTACACCTGTTTCATCAATCTGCATTGGTATAGATTTTCCTTTCTGATTTATGTAAGTAACAGCAACAGGAACCCGTTCATTTATGTTTACAAGAATTTTATCTGGAAAATGCTTAACGATATCTACATTTTTTATACAGCTTTCAGAAGAAAGAATTCCTGCAGCAACATTTACATCAAATGTAAACCAGTTTCTCGAATTCATTGGAATAAGCTTCATAGCTACATCTTCTGCACTCATATTTTTGTAACCGGAAATTGTTACTTTGGGACTGGAAAGACTAGGCTTAATGAAACGCCATAACACAAATTCCCCCAAAAGAAGTATTCCCATTACTACAAGAAGAGATAAAATAATAACTCTGAAACGTCTCTCTGATTTAGATTCTTCATTATGAAAATCATTTTCATTTTCATCAAAATAATTCTCATTATCCAAGAAGTATCCTGCGTCACTCATTTTTTAAAAGTCTCCTAAATCCACATTTATATATTCGTTAATTTTTACGTTATTTTTACTATTTGTATAAAATTCTTCAGTATCATCACATCGGGAAGCATTCAAAACAAATCCACACATTGTTAATGAAACAATGATTGATGAACCTCCAAGAGAAAAGAACGGAAGCGGAATTCCTGTTGAAGGAAGTACACCACAAACAACTGCCACATTTACAATTGACTGGGCTGTAATAGATGCAACACAACCAAAACTTGCGTATGCAGCAAAACGATTTGTACATTTCGAAGAAATTCTGAATCCGCGCCACGCAAAAGCCCCAAGGATTGCAAAATAAATTACTACTCCAAAAAATCCAAATGCTTCAACCCAACCGGCAAAAATATAGTCAGCCTGAACTTCAGGAATTGAATTCAATCTGAAAAGCTCGCTCCCAATTCCATTTCCAATTAATCCGCCGGAACTGATTGCCTGTCGTGCTTTTATTGTCTGGTAATTGAATGTTGCTACTCCTTCATTTTTATGGAAGAAACCAACAACACGCTGAAGACGATATGGTTCCAGACAGATAAGTAAAACAGTTCCTAGAATCACAAGTGGAGCCACAGGAACCAGCCAGCGAAGTTTTGTACCCGACACAATATAAAGAAGAATTCCAAGTCCAAAAAGAAATGCACCTGTAGAAAGATCTTTCTGTGCTATTACTACACCAACAAAAAGAAGGAATCCGAACATGGCAATCATAAGCATTGTAGAACGATCTTCTGCATCCTGAAAATCATGCTGCTTGTCAAAAGCGTTGGCAAGATACAGCACAAGCACAAATTTTACAAGTTCCGAAGGTTGAAATGTAAAACTCAAAGGCATTTTAAGCCAGCGTCTTGCTCCATTTTTCTCTTCAGAAATTCCCGGTATAAATGTACAAAGACACATAATGAATGTAATCAAAACAATAATAGGAAGAAGTTTTCTGATTACACGAATATTAAGAAATGCAGAACAAAGCATTCCTGCAAAGCCTATTGCAGAACAAATAAGCTGACGTTTCACATAATAAAGGGAGTCCCCAAAATAACGGGCACCTGAATTCTGAGAGCAGAAGAAAAGTGTAAAGATTCCAAGCCCCCAAAGAAGGATCATACAAATAAGAAATCCAATATCACTTTTCTTATAGCGTTCAAGAGGAGTATCTGCATTAAAGTTATAAGTGCCGAATGTCTGCATTACAGATTTTCTCCTTCAAGAATTTCAGGAAGAATTTCACCAAGTTTCATACTGTTAGAACCTTTCAGAAGTACAACGCTGTTTTCTGAAACTTCAGACAAAATGAATTCAGCAAGACCTTCACTTTTCACAGAATCAAAATACTTTCCAAATGGATTCTTATCATCACGGGCAGAAGCAAAATCACATCCAACAAAAGCAACTGCGTCTATACCCTTTTCTTTTACAAGTGAAATAATTTCTTTGTGTGCAGAAAGAGATTTTTCTCCAAGCTCTTTCATATCGCCAAGAACAAATACTTTTTTTCCATCCTGATCAGAACAAAGCTCAACCGCTTTTGTCATTGAATCAGGATTTGCATTATAGCAGTCTTTTACAAGAATGATATTCTTTCCATTCTTAGTTACGGCTTTACGCACTTCCATACGTCCGCCAATATTCTGGAATGATTCAAGTCCATTTTTAATCTGCTGTGCAGAAAGCCCAAGAACTTTTGCCAAAGCTACAGCTCCCAATGCATTCTGGTAGTTGTACATACCGGAAACTGGAAGATTGATTTCAATTCCATCCAGAGTAAAAACAATTCCGAAAAGTCCGTTTTCTTTTACAAACTCGGCTCCGCTTTTCGAAGCCGGAACATCATAACCAAATGAAACAACATTTCCTTTTACGTTTTCTACGGCAAAATCTTTATAGTCATCATTTTCCGGAATAAAAGCGTATCCATTTTCTGAAATGTAACTGAAAACCTTGCGTTTTTCCTTTGCAATATTTTCACGGCTTCCAAGGATTCCGATATGTGCAGTCCCGATATTTGTGATAAGTGCATATTCAGGTTTCAGGACTTTTGCAATTTCACCGATTTCATTTTCACGGTTCATTCCCATTTCAAAAATGCCACATTCATGTTCTTTACGAATCTGAAAAACAGAAAGAGGAAGCCCAGTTTCAGAATTAAAATTACCTTTTGTATATACGCAATTATATTTCTGCTTTAATACAGAAACAACCATTTCTTTAGTTGTTGTCTTTCCGCATGAACCTGTAATTGCAACTTTTATCAGATCAGGGAATTTTTTTACATACCCTTCAGCACAATCCTGAAGCCCATGAAGTGTATTTTCTACAAGAATAAATTTTACGCCGTCAGATGAAAGCTCATCATAAACCTTTCTGTTTTTCTCATATTCTGATTTATTAATAAGAACCACAGAAGCTCCGGCCTTTACAGCCTGAGGAACATATTTATGACCGTCCTGGAATTCACCCACAAGCGGAACAAAAAGAGTACCGTCTTTTACATTGCGTGAATCAGTCTGAACATCGTTAAATGAAAAAGCTTCAGGTGTACCTGCAAGCTTTCCACCTGTTGCTTCAAGAACTTCTTCAAGAGTCATAAGCGATGTCTGTTCTGCAATTTCTGCGCTACTCATCTTTATTTCCTGTCATATCAACTCTCACAATGTCTGAACTTTCTGCCTTATGCATTCCAAGTTCTTCCACAGCAATTTTTTCAATTCTTGTAGAACTTGAAAGGATACTGATATCACTAACTAATTTTTTATTCTCTTCGATAAGTCTTTCCTGAGTCCGTTCCATTTCTGCAACTTCCCGTGAAAGATCCATATACTTTTTTGTCTGAAAACCGTAAAGGATCAGAACAAGGGGAATAGCGGCTGCTACTATTACAGCAAGAAATTTAAGCAAAGCATACTTTGTTTTTTCTTTCATCAGTCTTTCTCCAGTCCAATCAAACGATCTTCACCTGCATCACAGATTTTCCGTACAACACGGAGCTTTGCACTTCGTGAAGGAGAATTCATTTTGATTTCTTCTTCAGTCGGACCAACCGGCTTACGTGTCAGAATTTCTGCACAGGCTTTTCCTCCGCAGGAACAGATTGCCCGTTCCGGAGGACACACACACTGCTTACTCAGATTTCTGAAGTAATTCTTTACAATGCGGTCTTCCAGTGAGTGGAAAGTGATAACCCCCATCTTTCCACCCACGTTCAGACAATTAAAGGCATTGTGCAAAGCCTTTGGTAATCTTGTAAGTTCCCCGTTTACCGCAATGCGCAATGCCTGGAAAGTACGTGTTGCCGGATGAATATTACCATAGCGGTAATTTGCCGGAACACAGTTCCAGATAATTTCACCCAGTGCTTTGGAAGAAGTAATTTTCCCACCCTGTCTTGCTTCACAAATTGCACGGGCAATTCTACGGCTCAGTTTTTCTTCGCCGTAAAGATAAATTAAATCAGCCAGTTTTTCTTCCGGCAGATTATTTACTAAGTCAGCGGCTGATTCCCCAACAGCCGGATTAATACGCATATCAAGTTCTTCATCATATCTGAAAGAAAATCCCCTCTTGCTTCTTTCATAATGAAAAACCGATATTCCCAGATCAAACAAAATCAAATCCGGGCATAGGTTTCTTTCTTTTGCATCAGCATAAAAATCGCTGAAATTTCCGTTAAAAAAATTCATCCTGTCACCAAATGGAGCAAGGCGCTCTCTGGCACGGGCCTGAATTACTTTATCTGCATCAAGACCGATGACAGACAAAGTCGGATATTTTGCAAGAAAGTTACTGGTATGACCGCCCTCACCAAGAGTTGAGTCTACCATCAGGGCATGAGCTTCAAAAGGTTCTCCAACAGGAGAAAGATACGAGAGACATTCATTCAATAAAACCGGAGTATGTACAATTTCCACCCTTTTTTCATCCCACTTTTTTAGAAACTGATATTTCTTAAATCTTCTGCAACATTCTGGAACTGATCTTCAGTTGACTCCAGATACTGCTGGTACTTTTCAGAATCCCACACTTCCATGAACTTATCCATTCCAAGGATTGTGCAGTCTTTTGAAAGCCCGGCATATTCGCGCAGACTCTGCGGGATAGAAAGACGCCCTGCTTTATCAAATTCGACAAGCTGAGCCGGTGCAATAAATCGTCTTACCACATTCATATTCTCCTTACTGAAAGGAGAAACTGATGCCATAATCCGTGTTTTTAATTGATCCCATTCTTCAACAGTAAAAAGCTGGAGACAGTGATCCAGATAACTGCGGGTCACGATGAGTGCATTCTGTTCAAGTTCTGTACGCAATTTGGCAGGAAAAGAGAGGCGTCCCTTATCATCCAATGCGTTGTTGTACTCACCTGTCAGCAGTTTCATTTCCACTTTCTACCACTTTCTACCATTTATTCCCACTTATCTACATTTTATCGGAAAATTTGCTAATGTCAATGACTTTTTATGCCGATAATGGATTTTTTGGATTTTTTAAACAAAAAAACCGCACCTCTTTCAAAGTGCGGCCCAGATTTAATCTGTAACGGATTATTTATTTTTTATGTAGAAGAAAACTTATTTTGACTGTTTTGCGTAAATATCGTTTGTAAGTTTTACAATCTTTTCGATGTTAAGGTTCTTACAAGAGCTGATGTATTCATCCCAGTCTGCATCAACATCTTTCTGACCTGTTATGAATTTCAGTGTCCAGGCGTTGATATTGTCGATAAGTGGAACAGCCCAAAGGTTCAGCTGTTCACGTTCATCTTCACTTGGTTTTGCTTTTGGATCAACAGTTGCAGCTGTCTTGTATTTTGCATAACGTGCATACAGATCCTGTACTTCCGGAGTAAAGTTATCTGTTGATTCAGCAGTTGAGTGACCATAGAAGTAGTTTCCACCAGCAAATCCCCACTTAAGACGGATATCAACATCAGTATCAGAACCACCAATACCAAGTCCACCACATTTGTAACCTGGAAGAAGCTGTTTGATTTTCATTCCGTTTACATCAGCATACTGCCAGGTTTCGCCTTCAACACCCCATTTTGTAAGTGTGTAAGCTTCTTTTGAGTAGAACATCCAGTCAACAAAGCGCATCATTTTGATGAATTCTGCTTCACCAAGTTCTTCAAGAGCTTTTGTAGCAATCATAACACCACATTCAAGACGGCTTGTTTCTGCCAGATCTTTATTTGTTCCAGAAGGATAAACTGTTACGTAGATTTTTCCTTCAGGTGTGATTTTTGCAAGACTTGCAATATCGTTAGACATTGTTGAGCGGTTTGTAGACTTGATAACAGTTTTACCATTATAGAATTTGTTGTTTGCAACATCATCAGACTGTGTGAATGTTTCAGGATCAAGGATTCCGTCTTTTACAAAGCTGTTTGCAACTTTGATGAACTTTTTGAAATCATCACTTACAGAAGATGAGTAGAATTCTTTTTTGTTCTGGTCAAATTTGATACCACCGTTAGAACCTTCAATAGCCCATCCAGAAAGAACACCATAAGAAGTACCCATCAGTTTAAGGAGGTTACCACCCTGTCCTTTTCCAGATTCACCACACCACAGATCAGACCAGATGTAGTCTTTTTCTGAACAAAGTCCGTTTGCTACCATGTATTTTTTTACACCAACCAGAACGTCGTGGAGAGTTTCCCATGTCCAGTCCTTTTCAAGTTCACGGATGTTGTATCCTGCAGCTTCGAAAATATCTTCACGAACCATGATTGTGTAGTCCTGAAGAGCAGCCTGATGCATACCCGGGAGACGATAGAATTTCCCATCGTTCTGGCGGATTGTATCAAGGTCTGGTTCCATTTTGTACTGATTTACGAATGCGCTGAAGTTTGGCATGTACTGGATATAATCAGAAACAGCTACTACACCGCCACCTGCAACATACTGATCTTCTGAGTAGATTTTTGGAATGATGTAAGTAGAAGACCCTGAGTTAATTGCAAGGTTTACCTTCTGATTGTAGTCACCTGAGTCATATGATGTAATATCAAGATGAACATTTGTTTTGTCTTCGATCTTCTTGAAAATACCTTCTGTTTTCCAAGTATCCTGCATTGCATACCAGGAAGCATCGCTGAAAGAAATTGAATAAGTAACTGGTTCATCTGAATGGAATGTTACTTCTTCACCAAAAGTGTACCCCTTAGCTTCTCCAGAAGCTGCTTTTTTGTCTGCTTTTTTACTTCCGCAGGAAATAAAAAGAGAAGACAAACATGTGATTGCAACTAATGTTGTAATAACTTTTTTCATAGTTTTTTATCCTCCTAAAACTATTTTTCTATTTATTCCTTAACCCCACCAAGCATCATACCCTGAACGTAATACTTCTGAACAAACGGGTAAATACAAATAATAGGGAAAGCCATTAAAACCATAGAACATGATTTGATATTTGCAGCAATCTGCATTTTTTCAGCACTTGCTTCTCCAGGATCTGCAGAAGTTGAAGCACCTGTAATAATTGTTCTCAAGTAATAGGCAACAGGCCACATTTCTTTTTTATCAAGGTAAAGGAATGAGTTATACCAGTTATTCCAATAACCTACTGCGTTGAACAGAATCATAGTTGCAATAATAGGCATTGAAAGAGGAAGAACAATTTTAAACAAAAGTCCGATTGGTGTAAGACCGTCAATTTCTCCGGCTTCTTCCAGTTCTTTAGGAGTTCCTGCAAAGAACGAACGCATAAGAATGATGTAATAAGTACTGATAAGGCTAGGCATAATGAAACCAGCCACAGTATTTATCAGATGAAGTCTTCTCATGAGAATGTAGTTTGGAATAAGTCCGCCACCAAAATACATAGTAAAGATGATAAATGGGAAAAAAAACTTATTTGCTTTCAGATGTTTTTTTGAAAGCGGATAAGCAAGACAGCAACCAAAGAAAACTGAGAACACAGTCCCACGAACAGAGTAATACAAAGTATTCCCATAAC
>JAHBAD010000121.1 GCA_018385395.1 Treponema sp. | reverse complement strand
CGAAAAATTGTTCGTAACGGAAATATCAGTCTTGAAGTTGAAAGCCTTGATGATGCAGAAAGCAGAATAGGAGAGTGGGCTTCGAAGTTTGGCGGCTACATTACTAATTCCTGGGAAAGTGAACGAAGTGCAAATTACACTGTAAAAATTCCTTCAGAAAAATTTGACGAAGCTTTCAATGAATCAAAAACTTACGGAAAATTTTTAAACGGAAATATTAATGCAGATGATATTACCGACCAGTATTATGATCTTGAAACCCGGCTTGAAGCAAAGAAGATTCTTCGCGATCGTCTTGAAAATTATCTTAAAAATGCAAAAGAAACCAAAGAACTTCTTAATATTGAAAAAGAACTTAATAATGCTGTAAGCGAAATTGAAAGTATGGAAGGCCGTCTCCGTCGGATGAAGAATCAGGTGTCTTATTCAACTATTACAATCAACCTTCAGCTTCCATACGGAACAACAAGTGAAGGTTTTGAATGGCCGTCATGGTCAGACGGTTTCCGCCGCTTTGCGGGAAATATACTTGAATTCTTTATTGGCTTTTTAAATGTGATTCTTTATGTGATTATCTGCGGTATTCCGGTTCTTGCGGTAATAGCGCTACTGTTCTGGCTTCTTTTTGGTAAGGTTGGACTTATAAGAAAACTTTTCAAAAAATTAAAGTAGAATTTTATAAGGCAAAAAAAAGAGAAACTTCGGTATTGAAGTTTCTCTTTTTTTTTGCTTTCAGCTTATTACATAGGGAAAATCTTTTTGAAGTCACCAAGAAGAATATCTGTTTCAATTGATGAATCAACGTTTGTTACTTTTCCTTTGTTTGTGTAGTAGCTTATAAGAGGTTCTGTCTGTTCGCGGTAAACATCCATGCGGTGAAGGATAGATTCCTGTTTGTCATCATCACGCTGGTAAAGTTCTGCACCACATTTGTCACAAACTCCTTCTACTTTTGGAGGAAGTGTAAGAACGTTGTAGTTTGCTCCACAGCCTTTACATACACGGCGTGTAGAAAGTCTTTTGATAACGATTTCATCAGCAATTTCAAAGTTTACACATTTGATGTCGCTTACAAGACCGTCCAGCATTTCTGCCTGTGGAATTGTGCGTGGGAAACCGTCAAGAATGTATCCGTTTTTGCAGTCATCCTGTGCAAGTCTGTCTTTTACCAGTTCGAATGTAAGGTCATCAGAAACGAGGGAACCTGAATCAATAATTGCCTTAACTTTTACTCCCAGTGGAGTTTGTCGCTTAATGTTGTCGCGGAAAATGTCACCTGTTGAAATGTGAGGAATTTTGTAGTCTGCTGCAACTTTTACAGCCAGAGATCCTTTTCCAGCGCCTGGAGGTCCTAAAAATACGAAATTGTTCATTTATTTCTCCTTAAAAAAATATCTATGAATATCAATGTAGTCTTTTAAGTATACCATATTTTAAGGAACTTTAAAGGGATAAAATAAAAAAATCCCCGGCATAAAGGGGAGAACGCTTCTATGCCGGGGACTAGAAAACTGGATTTGAGTATTTATTAGAGCGGAATATTTCCGTGCTTCTTAACAGGCTGGTCTGTGAAAAGTTTTGTTTCAAGGAAGTCGAATCCAGCAACAATTCTTGCGCGTGTATCTTCAGGGTTGATAACTTCTGTAATGTAACCGCGTTTTGCTGCAATTGCAGGTGTCATGATTTCCTGTTTGTATGTAGCAGTAGCCTGAGCAACTTCGTCGGCTTTTGTCGGGTCCTTCAGCTGTTTTGCATAAAGGATTTCAATTGCGCCTTCTGCACCCATAACGGCGATTTCTGCCTTTGGCCATGCGTACACAAAGTCTGCACCAAGGTGCTGTGAACACATTGCAATGTAAGCTCCACCGTAAGCTTTGCGTGTAATAACTGTAAGCTTTGGAACTGTTGCTTCAGAGTAAGCGTAAATAACTTTTGCACCGTGGCGGATAATACCTTTCTGTTCTTCCTGAGGTCCAGGAATGAAGCCAGGAACATCAACGAAAGTAAGGAGAGGGATATCAAAGCTGTCGCAGTAACGTATGAAGCGTGCAATTTTATCAGAAGCATCACAGTCCATAACACCACCAAGTCCTTTAGGATTGTTGGCAACGATACCTATTGTACGTCCTTCGATTTTTGCAAATCCAACTACACAGTTAATGGCATATTCTTTCATAACTTCAAGGAATGAATCTTCGTCAATAACGCAGTTGATTACGTCACGGATATCGTATCCCTGACGTGGGTTTTCAGGAATAATTTCCTGAATCTTCTTTGCGCATTTTTTTGCATCAAATTTGTATTTTGCAGAAGGTTCCTGTTTGTCACCAAAGTAGTGAGGAATGTAGTCCAGGAGTTTTCTTACTGTTTCATAACAGTCTTTTTCTGATTCAGAACGGAAGTGTGCAACTCCGCTTTTCTGAGCATGGATTGAAGCACCGCCAAGGTCTTCTGCAGAAATGTCCATAAACATTACAGACTTAACAACCTTTGGTCCTGTAATGAACATCTGAGAGATTTTGTCTACAGTGAAAATGAAGTCTGTAATTCCAGGTGAATAAACAGCACCACCGGCACAAGGACCTGCGATGATGGAAATCTGTGGGATAGAACCTGACGCACGAACGTTCTGATGGAAAACGTTACCGTAACCAGAGAGGGCATCAACACCTTCCTGAATGCGGGCTCCACCCGAGTCGTTGATTCCTATTACAGGACAGCGGGCATCTACAGCCATTTTTGTAAGGTCTGCGATTTTTTTACCGTGCATGTGTCCAAGTGATCCACCCTGAACAGTAAAGTCCTGTGCATAAACGGCAACCTTACGGCCGTTGATTTTTCCAAAACCGGTAATGACACCATCATAAGGAATTTCTTTTGAAGCCATTCCAAAACTGGTGCAGTTATGACGAACACCCTGATATGTTTCTACGAATGTTCCTTTGTCGCAAAGGGCATTAATGCGTTCGATAGCATGCATTTTTCCTTTGGCGTGCTGTTTTTCGATATTATATTCCATACCTTAAGAATACGACAAAAATACAAAAAATGTCAATATGACAAAAAGTAAATAATTGTCATTTAAAAAGGGGGAAGTCTCCCCCTCGCTCCAAACGACGCCGCAGACGGCTTACGTTTTCCGCTACCCCCTCTGCGGACCTCAATCGGCGGCCCGCAACGCCCGCCTGTGACATATTTTTGCGTTTACGATAGACTGTACTCATGAAGATAAAAATTGCTCCGGCAGAACCTTTATACATAGATTCCATTATGCACGTTGAAAAATCCTGTTTTATTCCTGAAATCCAGGAAGAAAGGGAAGTGTTTCTTTCACGTATGGGAAAGAATCCTTTTTATGTTTTTATGGATAAAACAAGTGGAAAAGTGGCGGGGTATATTTCAGCTGAATATATAGAAAAGATTCCTGAATCAGCTTCTGAAGTTGCACTGAATCATAAACCTTCTGGGGAGAAAACAAATATCATCTATATTTCTTCCTTTGCACTGCTTCCAAAATACAGGGGGGAAGGGCTTGGAAAAGAAATGTGGAACCGTTCCTGTGAACTTTTTTCAAAACTTTCTGGTGTAAAGACTCTTGTGCTTCTTGTAAACGAAGAATGGAAAGGGGCCGCTCACATTTATGAAAGTTCAGGTTTTAAAACTGTCAGAGTGTTTGAAGATTTTTTCCCTAAAACTGACGGAACCAGGTCTAAAGGAATTTTGATGTGTAAGGAATTATTTTAAATCCCTGAATTTAATCAATTCGGGATTTGACATTTTTTTAAGATTTTTCAATACGCTCATGAACCCCGGTCGATTTTCCCAGAAGGAGATTTTGTATTAAAAGAGGGAATAATTTTGTCTAAAGATGATACTCCAGAAATCGATACAGTTGCCGCCTTAATTGTTCGTGCCTCAGGTTTCACTCCACCGTTGGTTGTGTTTGAACGTGCTGCGATTTTTTCTTAAACCTACGATAAAACTCAGGAAAGTTTGTTTTTCATTCAAGTTCTTGTAAATCACAATCTTCCACACTAACAATTCCCCAAAAATATGTTATATTAAAATTATGAACAAACCGCGATACCTGCCAATCGGCATTCAGACATTTGAAAAAATACGCGTGGACAAGGCTGTCTATGTGGATAAGACTCAATTTATCGAAGAACTGACGCATTATAAATGCCCTTATTTTTTAAGCCGCCCCCGCCGTTTTGGAAAGTCCCTTTTTCTTTCTACCCTGCGCAGTTATTTTGAAGGTCGCAAAGATTTGTTTGAAGGGCTTGCCATTTCCAAAACCGAAACTGAATGGAAGAAGTACCCGGTTTTTTATTTTGATTTCAACGTAGGCGATTTTACAACAGAAGAAAATTTTAGGGCTTCTCTTGGCTTAAAACTTGATTCCTACGAAAAAATCTATGGCGCAAGAAATCCAAATGCCGTAAGTCCTGCCGACCGTTTTAG
>JAHBAD010000156.1 GCA_018385395.1 Treponema sp. | reverse complement strand
AATTTTATAAATGGTGATGTGCTACTTGATGTGTCTGATCTGCCTAAAGCGATGAAAAATACAATTAAAGAACTTGAAGAATATGACCAGAATAATGACCCTATGTTTTATGAATGTGCTGATATGCTTTATATGATGGCGGATCGATTTCTTAAAGACGGTGCAATTGACAGTTCAATTCGTGACAAGTTAATCATGAAGTATCCAATTGCATAAGGAAGGGGAGTATGGAAATTTTTGACTTTACAGAATGCGAATACAGCAACAGAAATGGTTCTTATGGTGGAGCTGCTGGGGATAAAGACGGAATCATTATTAACGGTGAGCCATGGATTGCCAAATATCCAAAATCAAATGAAGGCATGGCAAAGAGTGACAAGCTTTCCAGTACAACTCAGACACCGCTTTCAGAATTTATCGGAAGCCATATTTATGGAATTTTAGGATATCCTGTTCATGAAACTTTACTTGGAATAAGAAAAGGTTTTGTTGTTGTTGCCTGCAAAGATTTCTGTGATGAAAAAACACGACTTCTTGAAATGAGAACATTGAAGAATATTCATATTCCAGAAATGAATCAGAAATTTCAACTGGACCTTCATGAAACAAATGATGATCATCTGGTTGATTTGAATGAGCTTTTTGTTCATTTTGAACTGAATCCTGAAATTTCAAAAATCAAGGGGGTGTCAGAAAGATTCTGGGACCAGATTGTTATTGATGGTTTGATTGGAAATAATGACAGAAACAACGGCAACTGGGGAATTCTTTCTTGCGGTGATAAGCGAGAACTTGCTCCAATTTTTGATAATGGTGCATGCTTTTATCCAAAGAAAAGTACTCTTGCAATCGAACAGCTTTTGAAATTACCAGAAGCAGACCAGGCTCGAAATAATGCAAACATACAAGAACCGTTTACTTTAGACGGCGAACACCACTTAAACTATAAGTTCATGCTGGATTTGGATGAAACTAAGATTCCTGCATCTCAACTCAAATTATTAAAAGCATCAATTGTTAAGAACACTCAACTTGTAGAATCAAAACTTGATGATATTGTTGCATTTATAAAATTAATTCCGAATGAATATAATGGATTTGAAATTATAACAGAACCAAGAAGGGAGTATTACATAAAGTCTTTCATTACAAGATTTGAGAATGTATTGAAAGAAAAATCGAATTCATAAACATTGTATAGGTGATGATGGAATGACCAGAAAAAAAATAACACTATTAGTTTTCCTTACAGTTTTTTCTCTATGTAGCTGTGTTTTTCCAAATGATGATCACAATCCTGAAAATGGCTTTTTCTATAAGAAAGGGGTGTCGAAAATCATTGCTAAAGGACTGACTGAGAATACAGATCTCACTCTTAAGATTGGTTATTATCCAAGCGGGAATTATAAGACCTCTCAGAAAATCAAAGAATGGGCCACTGACTTCGAAGAAGAATTTTCCCCAGCAATCGATATCAACTATTTTGATTATGATGGTTCAAACCCTCCAAAATACAGATACAAAAACTCTTTTGTGGATGGTGTTCTGTCATTAGAGTTCTTTGAAATCGATACGAATGATTAAATCTCTCTTATAAAATAGTAAAAAGCGCAGAGAACTCATTCTTTTTTTAGGAAGTTATATAATACAAATATCAACAGAAATCAGTCAGGTTGCCGCACATAACAGCCCAAGTGGTCCAAAACAAAAAAATCTGTTACGAACTGAAAAAAAATGCCACAAAATTAACAAAATTTCCGATCAGAATTCAAGTTCTTCAAAATCATTAACAAAATTAACATTTTTCGGAAATGTTAATAAAAATGTTAAGACTTCCAACAAAGGCTAAAATATCGTTGATAAAAGTCCTTATAATACATAGAGTTACGTTAACAACATCTGACAAACACTAACAAGCACCGATATATTCAATTTGGAAACAGGATGTCGCAGGTTCGAATCCTGTCATCCCGAGTAAGGCTTCTTGGAAACTAGAAGCTTTTTTTGTTTAACCGGAAAAATGACTGTAGAACAGATTTCAGATATGCTGAAACTTCCAGTTGAGAACGTAAAAGAAAATGCAGAAATGGTTCTCGTTTCTGCATATAAATAGTATTTATTTGAAATACAGATGCTTGCCTTTTGGGGCAGGCATTTTTTTAGGAATATAACCTGATAAAAAAATATTGATGGAAAAAAATAGGGGCTGCCCCATACTTTTGGGACAGCCCCTTTGTTTCTTATTCAGCTTTATTTGTCTGAAAAAAGCTTGTTGATTGATTTGTTTACTTCATCGTGTTCCTTTGGAAAGTTTTCATCAAGGAACTCGAAGCATGCTACAGCGGCACGCTGGGCATGTTCGTACCAGATGGAATATAACTCAGACTTAACTTCATCTCCAGGAAATGGTGCCCCCTGAATGTCTGAAACCAGCTCACGAAGCATTTTTACACATTCTTTTGTTTTTCTATCCATAGCAAACTCCAGATCAAGTATCTAATATCTCCAATTATAACGGCATTTTTAAAATATTTCCACTAGATAATTTATTTGTATCACAAAGAAGTGCTTTTGAACCGTCATTTTGTGCCTTCAGATTTCTGTACAGGCGTTCAGCTGCAGCCTTCATATCATCTTCTGTAACTTTTATTACAAGCTCAAGGGCTTTATCAACCTGTGCTTGAGTCTGAGCGAACATAAGTCGGTTACATCCGGTGAATCCGCGGTTTTGAGGAGTCCGCGGCATTGCAAAGCTTGAATACATGGAAATAACAGAACATTCTGCATCATCTTTTGTAAACTGATGTTCAGCAGAATCTTTTAGGGCTTCTTCGAAAATAGGGAAGGAACCGACTGGATCCGGGTCACGATATGTAGTCATAACAGCCATTTCGTCAGCGGCATCACAACTTATGCTTGCGCCATAGCAGCCGTGAACTGTTCTTAGTTTTTCCCACATAGGATGAGCATTTATCCATTCGCAAAGACAGGTTTCTGCAGCGAATTCTGCTGTTACAGACGGTGAGTTTTCAAGGCTCTGGGCGGCGTATCCAACCTGAGTGTCACAAGGAATAATATCTTTTTCGGAAAGATTTTCTTTGTAGATCATGTTGTGAAGTTCTTTTGCCGAAACTTGTGAATAATCTGAAAGTGGTTTTAATCCGGCTTTTGAAATGAATTCCGGAAGAAGGTTTTCTGCATGTTTCATGGAATCTTCGTCACAGACAATGCGGATAAGAGCGCCTGCATCTTTAATCTTTCTGTACATTTCCTTGAATTTTTTCAAAAGTGCTTTAGCATCTTTTTCTTTGTATTCAATTCCGTGTTTGATTTGTGTGGTTCCGTATAGAATTTCCTGAACCGCAGATTCCCGGGATTCATTCAGCTTTGCGCGTTTTGTACAGAAATCCATTCCGCCGGGAACCAGAGCCGATTTTCGCTCAGATATGCATTCTCGGATAAGTGTCTTCATGCGGGATGTGTCATCAAAGTTGATTCCTGAAATAATATCAGAAAGGAGAGAGACACCTTCGTCCAGTCGAGGCTCAAGGATTTTCATTGTGAAATATCCCCAGTCACGGCCGATAAAGTTCTTAGATTTATGTTCTGCCTTAAAGGCTTCTGCCATTTGATTTTTTCTTACAGTTCCAACAAGTCCGTTTGTGGAAATGTCTCCTGCAATTTTATTTGCTTCCAGAATACATTTGTCCCATTTCTTTCCCTGCCATCCAAGGTCTAAAAGTGAGTCACAGAAAAGCGGCAGGTCAATGTATTCTTCGGCAGAAAGAGTATCACAAGGAAAGAATACTTCAAAGTAAACGATTCCGTTTGTCGGTTGAACTGCTTTGAGGAAGGTGATGTCACTTACAGTTTTGATTTCTGGCTGGAAGTCTGGAAGATCAACTGGAAGTTCTGAAAGTTCAAGTCTTTTCAGACATTTAAGAGCTTCTTCGGAATCAGCACTTTCCTGATATTTGTGGAGAGCTTCCAGTTCTTCTTTAAGAGCGGTTTTATCAACTGTTTTTTCTGCAGTCTCAAGTATTTC
This sequence comes from Treponema sp., assembly GCA_018385395.1. GTDB lineage: Bacteria > Spirochaetota > Spirochaetia > Treponematales > Treponemataceae > Treponema_D. Next base: position 11,408 of record JAHBAD010000156.1, on the reverse strand, counting down.
CTGTTCTTTTTTGTTTCGTTCTTCCAGAAACTTTTCTGAAGGTTCAACTGTAACAGAAATAAAGCCGTTGTCGTTTACGAGATATTTTTCCATAAGATGACGGAAATAATCTTTGTCTTTTTTCAGTTCTTCTTTTACTTTTGCAAAACTCTGGAGCGGAGTGAGAAGTTCAGCCGGATGATGACCGAAGTTCCAGCTGTCCATAACTTTGTTCATAAGCTCAAGGGCCTTAGGTCCGCCAGAGCGGCGTTCTTCGCGCAGTGCAAAATCAATTGCCATAACGGTGGCATCAATTTCATCCTGAGAGATTCCTTTTTTATAAATCTTCTTAAGGACTTTTGGAATAAGTTTCTGAAGTTTCTTTTCGTTTCCTTTTTTTACACCGATCATTCCGATTGTAAAAAAGCCTTGTCCGCCTTCTGTTATTTCTCCGCAGTAGGCATCGTCTCCAAGACCAGAATCTTTGAGAGCTTTTGTTAAAGGTGAAGAGTCTGAACCGCAGAGTGCTTCATACAAGAAGTATTTTTCCATTTCGGGTTTTCCCGAGTACATACAGATTCCTGAGAAGCTTCCGTCTGGTCCTGACTTTGGTCCGATAAAATTATAGTCTCCGGTACGTTTATAATCTGGAGTAAGGGAAGTGAGTTTGATTATTTCTTCGTAGCGGCTTGTAAGCGGGGCTGTAAAGTTTTCACATTCAGCTGTCAGATTATATTTTTTTTCAAGGCGTGGAATAAAGTTTTCTGCAAAGAAATCAAGCTGCTTTTCAGTTGGAATATTTCCGCACATATAAAACAGACAGTTTTTGGGAGAATAATATTTCTTGTGGAAATTAAGGTATTCTTCATAAGTGAAAGCCGGAATTTCCAGTGGATCTCCGCCTGATTCATATTCGTAAGTGGAACCCGGAAACATAGCTTTAACAAGACTTCCATAAACTGTGCGGTAGAAGTTTGAGAAGGAGCCTTTCATCTCATTGTAAACAACCCCTTGAATTGAAAGTTTTCCGTCTGCCGAAATTTCGTAACGGTGAGCTTCCTGCATAAAAGTTGTTTTTGCAAGAGAAGGGAAGAAAACAGCATCGGCATAGCAGTCCATAAGATAGAAATATTGTTTTTCAATCTGGCTTGCTGCCGGGTAACAGGTTTTGTCCGGGTAAGTCATGGCATTAAGGAAAGTTGTAACGCTTTTACTTGCCGCTGTATTGAACGGTTCTTTCAGCGGATACTTTTCTGAACCGCAGAGAACAGAATGTTCAAGAATATGTGGAGCACCTTTTGAATCCGAAACAGGAGTTCTGAAACAGAAAGCAAACAGGTTTTCCGGATCATCATTCAGAAGATGGAAGACTTCAAGACCTGTTGTGCGGTGGCGCAGGTAAACACCCTGACATTTATAGTCAGCAACATCAGTAACATCAATAACATAAAAATCTTTGTAAATATCACCTTTTTTAAGCATGGAATTATTATATCAAAAAAACTGATGGATTTGTTATAAAAAAAATTACTTAAATAACCCTATGTTTTTAACTTAAACTAAGATATAATCTATATATTATGGAAAAAAAAGCAAAAGTAAGACTTTCGGATATTGCAGAAAGGCTGGATATCAGTACAGTCACAGTTTCAAAGGCACTGGCAAATAAAGACGGTGTTGGGGATGAACTTAGACAGAGAATTAAAGAGCTTGCTGAAGAGATGGGCTATCGTGTTAAGAAAGGCGGAGACAACGGAAAAGCTATTACCGGTAATATAGGCATTTTGATTCCTTCACGTTTTTTTGCACCAAGTTCTTCATTTTACTGGTATCTTTTCAACAGTCTTTCTACAGAACTTCTGAACAGAAGTTATTATTCCATTATGGAACTTCTTTCGGCAGAGGATGAAAAAAATCTGGTTTTGCCTCGTATGCTTAAAGATAATAAAGTTGACGGTTTTATTGTTCTTGGGCAGGTAAGCGACGAATATCTTAATTTCATTAATACTTCATATGAGAATTTTATCCTTGTAGATTTTTATACAAGTATGAATAATCTTGATGGGGTTTCTGATGATAACTTCTATTGTTCATATCTTCTTACAAGCTATGTCATTTCACAGGGGCACAAAAAACTTCGATTTGTCGGGAACTTTGAAAGCACATCATCTATTCGTGACCGATTTATGGGATTTGCAAAAGCTCTTATGGAAAACGGAATGAATGTAAATAAAGCAGATATTATCAATGACCGTGATGAAAACGGATACAGTATTCCTCTTGAAATTCCTTCAGAACTTCCTGATGCATTTATCTGTAACTGTGATGAAACTGCTGCCGTAATGATTCAGACCCTTATGGAAAAAGGTTATAAAGTTCCGGAAGATGTTTCAGTAACAGGTTTTGATAACTTCCTTGCAACAAACAAAACTTCTGTTCCACTTACAACTGTTTCAATCAGAACTGAGGATACTGCTTCCGTTGCAGCAGATCTTATTATAAAAAAAGTGACAGGTCAGCCTTATGTTAAAGGCCGCCATCTTGTAAGCGGAAGTCTGGTTATTCGTGACAGCGTAAAAGCAAAGAACTAAAAAAAATGTATGGATGAAAGTGAAGTGCACCCCTAAAATTGGACAAATAAAGTTCAATTTTAGGGGTGCATTTTTTATTGCCTTTAGGCTCATATCTTATTATTTTCAAAATATGGATTACAGCAAATTTACTATTAAATCACAGGAAGCTCTTCAAGAGGCCTCTTCACTTGCAATGCAGAATGACTGCCCGGAAATCAGTGCAGCTCACGTTCTTGCATCTCTTTTAATGCAGGAAGAAGGTCTTATTTCTCCAATTGTAGAAAATGTAGGCGTAAATCCGAATATGCTCCTTTCGGATGTAAAATCATTATTATCCTCACTGCCTAAAGTTTCAGGCTCTGCAAATGTTTACATGAGTCAGGAACTTCAGAAAATTATTTCAAAGGCAGAAAAGGAAATGGATTTTCTGAAAGACCAGTATCTTTCAACAGAACATATCTTTCTTGCCATGACAGAAAGCTCAGGTCAGACAGGGGACCTCCTCCGTAAAAACGGAATAACTCATGACGCTGTCCTTAAAGCACTTAAGTCGGTTCGCGGAAATCAGTCTGTTGATTCAAATGATCCGGAAAGTAAATCTCGTACTCTTGAGAAATATACCCGTGACCTTACAGCTCTTGCCCGTCAGGATAAGATTGATCCTGTAATCGGACGCGATGAAGAAATCAGACGTGTCATGCAGGTTCTCTGCCGCAGAACAAAAAATAATCCTGTAATTATCGGGGAACCTGGAGTTGGTAAGACTGCCATTGTTGAAGGACTTGCCCGACGTATTGCAAGCGGAGACGTTCCTGAAAGTCTTAAAGATAAGCGTCTTCTTTCCCTTGACCTTGGAAGCCTTGTGGCTGGTGCAAAATTCCGCGGAGAGTTTGAAGAACGACTTAAGGCTCTTATTCAGGAAGTAACAAAATCAGAAGGACGAATTATTCTCTTTATAGATGAACTTCATACTCTGGTCGGAGCCGGTGCTTCGGAAGGAAGTATGGACGCTTCAAATCTTTTGAAGCCTGCTTTAGCCCGTGGTGAACTTCGTGCCATCGGTGCAACAACCCTTGATGAATACAGAAAATATATAGAAAAAGATGCAGCCCTTGAACGAAGATTCCAGCAGGTTTATTGTGCAGAACCTACAGTGGAAGATACAATAGCCATTCTTCGAGGTCTTCGTGACAAGTATGAAATTCATCATGGAGTAAGGATTGAAGACGAAGCTCTTGTAAGTGCTGCAACACTGAGTAACCGTTACATTACAAACCGCTTTATGCCGGATAAGGCAATTGACCTGGTTGATGAAGCTGCAAGCCGGCTTAAAATGGAAATTGAAAGTCAGCCTGTGGAACTGGACCGCCTTGAAAGAAAAATCCTTCAGCTGCAGATTGAAAAGCAGAGTCTTTCAAAAGAGGATGATGCTGCAAGTCTTGAACGCCTTTCAAAACTTGAAAAAGAACTTTCTGAAATTACCGGCCAGCGGGATGCCATGAAACTTCAGTGGCAGAACGAAAAGAATTCAATCAACAAAGGACGCGACCTTAAAAGTCAGCTTGAACAGGCAAGATTCGAAGAGGAAAAATATACACGGGAAGGAAACCTTGCAAAGGCTGCTGAAATTAAATATTCAGTTATTCCGAACCTTGAAAAAGAACTGGAAGCGGCTCTTGCGGCTGAAGCAAACGGCGGAACTTCTGGTGAAAGTGGAGCTGGAAATACAGAAAAACTTTTACGCCAGGCTGTAACCGAAGAAGATATTGCAAAGGTTGTAAGCTCATGGACAGGTATTCCTGTTGCAAAAATGATGAGCGGAGAAAAGCAGAAATATCTGGAACTTGAAAAGGTTCTGCATAACAGAGTTGTTGGACAGGATGAAGCTGTACAGGTTGTAAGTGACGCCATCCGCCGTAACAGGTCCGGACTTTCTGATCCTAACAGACCGCTTGGAAGCTTTATGTTTATTGGCCCTACAGGCGTTGGAAAAACAGAGCTTGCAAAAACTCTTGCTGATTTCCTGTTTAATGATGAAAAGGCTTTGACCCGTATTGATATGAGCGAGTACATGGAGAAATTCAGTGTGACCCGCCTTATCGGGGCACCTCCAGGATACGTTGGCTACGATGAAGGCGGTCAGCTTACAGAAGCCGTCCGCCGCCGTCCTTATTCCGTAATCCTTTTTGATGAAGTTGAAAAGGCTCACCCTGATGTTTTCAATGTACTTCTTCAGGTTCTGGATGACGGACGCCTTACAGACGGACAGGGAAGAGTAGTGGATTTCAAGAATACAATCATCATTATGACAAGTAATCTTGGAAGTGATTTGATTCTTGAAGCTGAAAGTTCTGAACAGGTTCAGGCTTTGAAACCTGCGGTTTCAGAACTCCTCTTCAAACATTTCAGACCGGAGTTTTTGAATCGTATTGATGAAATTGTTATGTTCCAGCGCCTTGGAAAAGACCACATCAGAAAAATTGTGCGTCAGCAGCTGGACCGTGTGTGCCGTCGTCTTGAAGACCGCCGTATTTCCGTTCAATATGATGATGAAGTTGTGGATTTCCTCTGCGACAAAGGTTATGACCCTGCTATGGGTGCCCGTCCTGTAAAACGTGCAGTCCAGAATTATGTGGAAAACACAATGGCGAAAGCCCTTCTTTCAGGAAACTACGTGGAAGGCAGTACAATTGTGCTGAGTATAAGTAATGGAACTGTGAAAGTCAGTTAAAAAAAAATGACCCCTGAGCATGTCGAAGGGGCCATTTGATTCTACCGTTTTGTAACCTTGCTTCGTAAATCATACAGGTAACGCTTGATTTTCTGACTGGCTGTTTTTTCAAACTGCTTGATTGTTTCAATGCGGTCAATTTTTGAAGTTTTGTTTACCTGTTTGTTTACGAAGAATTTTATTTCGTTCATTATAACTTCTTTCTGGTAAGCAAGTTTGTCCTGAATCTCTTCTTTTTTTGCAGTTGCTTTTTCCTGAAGGTCATCTTTTAGCTCTGAAAGAGAAAGTCTTCTTTTTGCTTCCTCTTCAAGTTTTTCTTCATCCATCTGAAGAAGGGCTACAAGACCGTTGTCATCTTCTACAACAAGACTTTCTGCAACGAGAGGATGCTGGTTCAGAATGAATTCGATGTCCTCCGGATAGATGTTTTCACCGCTGGCAGAAAGAATCATGTTTTTAGAACGGCCTTTAAGTGAAAGGCGTGGAACTCGGTGCCAGTTTTTTATAACGCCAAGGTCTCCTGTTTTGAAGTATCCGGGACCGCAAGAATCTTCTTCAGTTGTGAAGGCTGCTTTCGTTAATGCATCGTCTTTATAGTAGCCAACCATAACATTTGGAGCCTTTGCTACAACTTCTCCAACACCTTCTTCGTTGGGGTTTGCAATCTGAAGGTCTACGCCCGGAACAATTACACCGATAGTTCCCGGTTTTGTAATTCGTACACCTGAACTTGCAAGAAGAGGTGAGGTTTCTGTAAGCCCATAACCAATTGCATAAGGGAATTTTGCTTCTTTCATGAATCGTTCAACTTTTGGGTCAACCTTTGCTCCGCCAATTCCAAAGAACTGAAGATGTCCGCCAAAAGTTTTTTTCAAAGATTTTCCTGCAACCCGGTTTAAGATGCGGCGGAACATTGGAATAGAGTAAAGGAATTTTACAAATCTGTTTTTTTCAAAAGTTGGGAGAACTTTGTTTTTGTAAATCTTTTCCATTACAAGTGGAACGGAAAGAATGATTGTAGGTTTTACTTTTGCGAAGGCAGGAAGCAGGGAACTGACAACCGGAGGTTTTGCAAGGTAGTAGATGCAGGCTCCATTCAGAATCTGCATTAAGAAACCGATGGTGAATTCATAAACATGACTGATTGGAAGGAATGAGAGGACACGGTCAAGCTTGTTGATGCGGTGAGTATACTGGCCTTGAATTGCAGTCCAGACCAGATTTTTATGTGTAAGAACAACTCCTTTACTGCGGCCTGTAGTTCCTGATGTATAAATAATAGATGCAATACTGTCTTCTTCTATATTAATTTCCGGCAGTTCGATTTTTTTTATTTCATCCTCTGATGGAACTGGTACCGGTGCTTTAATTACTGAAAAATTGTTCAGGGAAATAACTATTGGGGGAAGATTTTCCTGAATGTCAGAAAGCTTCTTATAGAGAGTTTCATCAACGATTAAGGCATTAACCTGACAGTGGTCAAGAATAGATTTTACTTCAGCTGATGAAAAGTCTGGAAGCAAGGGAACTGAAATCATACCTCGGTTTACTATTCCAAAATATGCTGTGCCCCAGGCCGGGCAACCGATACCGTAAAGGGCAATTTTTGATTCTTTTTTTAAACCAAGAGCAAAAAGCTGTTTTGAAAAGTTCAAGGCATTTTCTGCCATCTTATTATATGTGATTGGTTCCTCGTCCTTTAATGCGTATGTAAGGGCTGGGCGGTCACCGAATTTTTTTACTGAGTTATTTAATAAGGCTGGAAAGGTGTACTGGCCAAGATCGTCGATTGTTTCCAAAAAAAAATCTCCTGAAAAATTTGTGTATACTATATTATAAACTGATAACTATGAAAAGTGAAAAATATTTGTATAAATAGATAAAATTCTGCTAGAAAATACAGAATTAACATACTAGAATACTACAAAGGACATAATTCGGAGGAAAATATATGAAAATAAATTCATCAACATCATTTTATTTTGAAGATACAGCTTTTTCAGGCGTTCATAAAATTGCCGAAAAAGTAATGCACGATATAGAACTTGTAACAGGAACAGCTCCTGTAAAAGGCAGCGAAGATTCAACTGTTATTTTCGGAACTTTAGGGAAATCAGCCCTTATTGAAAAACTCGAAAAAGAAGGAAAAATCGACCTTTCTTGTGTAAAAGGAAAGCGGGAAGTTTACGGGTTTTATGTTCTTGAAAATCAGATTGTAATAGCAGGTTCCGATAAGCGCGGTACAATTTACGGACTTTTCCACCTCTCAGAACTTCTTGGAGTTTCTCCTTTAGTTGACTGGTGCAATATTAAACCTGTTCAGAAAGCCGAAGTTGAAATTACTTCTGACAATACAATGATTTCCAATGAACCTTCAGTTCGCTTCCGCGGTTTCTTTATCAACGATGAATGGCCTGCCTTCGGCAACTGGTCCGGTAAAAACTTCGGCGGCGTTAATGCTAAATGTTACGAACATGTTTTTGAACTTCTTCTTCGTCTTAAAGGAAACTATCTTTGGCCTGCCATGTGGGCAAGCCGCTTTTCTGATGATGGCCCGGGACTTTTGAATGCAGAACTGGCAGATGAACTTGGCGTTGTAATGGGTGCTTCACATCACGAGCCTTGCTGCCGTGCCGGAGAAGAATACAAATATCTTCGCGGTCCTGATTCCATTTACGGGGATGCCTGGAACTTCATTAAAAATGAAAAGGGTATTACAAAATTCTGGGAAGACGGTCTTAAGCGCAACGGCAAGTTTGAAAATGTCATTACTGTAGGTATGCGTGGTGAAGCTGATACTGCAATCATGCAGAACGCAACACTTAAAGATAACATCGATCTTCTGCGCAATGTTCTTAAGACTCAGAACCGGCTTATCCGCGAAAACGTAAACCAGAATCTGGAAGAAGTGCCACGTATGCTTGCTCTTTATAAGGAAGTTGAACCATATTTCTATGGCGACAAAAAAACAAAGGGGCTTATGGGAGATCCTGAACTGGACAATGTAATCCTTATGCTCTGTGATGATAACCACGGAAACCTTCGCACAGTTCCTACAAAAGAAATGAGAAGTCATAAAGGAGGTTACGGAATGTACTATCACTTTGATTATCATGGTTCTCCTTTCAGTTACGAATGGATTAACACAACTCATCTTGCAAAAGTAAAGGAACAGATGTGTGCTGCTTATGATTTCGGCATTCAGGATCTCTGGATTGTAAACGTAGGGGACATTCTTACAAATGAATTCCCTTTGAGCTATTTCCTTGATCTTGCTTACGATTACGAAAAATATTCGGACATTGAATTTACAGTTGAAAAATATACCCGCCAGTGGGTTGCTGCCCAGTTCCCGGACTTTACAAAAGAACAGCAGGATGATGTAGTTTTCATTTTGAACGGATACACAAAACTTTCTCATCGCCGGAGAACAGAAGCTTTGAGTGCGGAAACATATCATCCTGTAAACTATGGCGAAAGCGATGAAACTCTCGCTCTTGCAGAAGAAATCATGAACCGCTGTACAAAGCTTAAAAACGAAGTTAGTGAAAAAGATATTTCGGGTTTTTTTGCAGAAGTTTATTATCCGGCTATGGGAAATATGAACGTTCTTAAGATGCAGCTTCTTTCCGGAAAAAATCACTGGTATGCAGAAAAAGGAATCTGGGAAGCACACAATGTTATTCCTGAAATCAAAGCTTGCATCGAATTTGACAGAGCTCTGGTAAAAGAACTTGATGAAGTAGATGGTGGAAAATATTATGCTCAGGGCTGGAGCCAGCATGTAGGTTTCATTCACTGGAACGAAGAAGAAAACCAGTATCCGATATATCACACTTTCAATGCTCCTGATAAAAAGCGTCTTGTTGCATGGCTTTCGGGAGATGATATGACAAGTTCCGGCCTTGACTGGAACCGTCGCCCACTTGTCAGCTTTACCTTCTGTAATCCTCTCTGCAGTTCCTTTACAGTGAACCTTGCAAGCGGCCGTCCTGATGCTGTTCCATTCCGCTTTAAAGTCAGTGCAGACTGGATTTCTGTTTCAAAGCTTGAAGGCGAAGTAACTGGCGAAAAAGGAATTGAAAAAATCACTGTTTCTGTTGACCGTGAAAAACTTGCCAAAGCAACAGAAAAACACACAACAGTTTTCATTGAAAATGATGACCGAAGTGCGGGCGGAGTACGCATTCCGTTAATCATAAATGCTGAAACTTTGAACAAGGCAGATTTCCCGGGAGATACAATTCTTCAGACAGGACCTTTCCTCGCAATTGATGCAGAACGCTTCAACGAAAATATGGCTGGTATTGATACAGATGGTGTTGTGACAGGCTTTGAAGTTCTTCCTGATTACGGAAAACTGAACTCGGCAGTAAAAGTTGAAAGTGCAACTTCTTACTTCCGTGATGACCTGAAAGACGCTCCTTGCCTGAAATATAATTTTGCACTTGCTTCAAGCGGAGACGGTATCCTAAAAGTTGATTTCTATATGAATCCGTCAAACCCTGCAACTCAGGACAATTACTTCCGCTTTGGCGCAGCAGTAAACGGAAAGAAAGTTCTAATCGATTGTGTTGATGAAAACTTCCATGTTGGTGACAACCAGGAACCATGGGGAACTGATGTAACAAACAACATCCGTGTAAAATCAGCTTACTTTGAATGCAAGGAAGGTCTTAATACTCTTGAAGTGTATGCGGTTACTCCAAACTTCGTTCTTGAAAAAATCGTAATGTACACTCAGGACAACGAAAAGTTCATTAAGCCAAGTTACCTTGGTCCAAAGAATGTATAAATAATTGGATAGGGGGAAAACTCTTCCCCCTGCAAATCCATTTCCATAGGAAAAAATTTTATTTTTTTATAGATGCTTCTTCAAAAAATGACAATCGTCTTTTTTCCCGAAGAATTTATTTAAATCAATTTGTATTTGTTGGGAATAAATTTTTTTAAATTATCACCTGCTTTTGTAAACTGAGTTTCAAAAACCTACATCTCCAGCACAAGTTCTTTGCAAAGCAGAATCAGATTGTAACGGATTTCTTGCCTTTTATTCCAACCATGGGAATTCCATTCTTCAGAAGCAACATCATCACCTCCATAAATCAATGCACCATAATCAAACCCACGGCACTGAGCAACGGCAATACAACCAGCCTGTAATGCATCCAGGTTCCCGGCACAAGCAGGACATCCAACCTGACCTAGAATCAAAAGAACATCTGGGGCATCCACAAATTTATAAATATCAAATGGATTTTCACCGCCAATGTGACAGTAAACTTCAATATGTTTTTCTTCTATTAATTTGTTAATGGCTTCAGGGAAAAAACTAATAATCATTTTGTCTGCAGAAAATTTTTCTGGAAATAAATTTTCAGGATTGATTTTTGCAACTTTTTCAGTGTCGAATTCTAAAATTGGAAATTCTTTTTTTGTTATCATTTTTTCCTCCAATTGATTTTATATCATATAAGCTAGCATGAAGGAATAAAAAGGATAAATCAATAAAGTAAAAGTTTAAAGCTTGCATAGATATAGAAACATCCAGAACAAACTTTTTGAAGAGTTCAAGAAGAATGGAATAATAGACACCAAAAAAGAAGGAAAAGTCGATAGTTTTAAGATTTAAAAATAAGGCAAATAAAATGTCAGATCTCTTTATCGGCACCAGCGGATATAATTACCCGGAATGGAAGGGTGTCTTTTATCCTGAAGATTTGAAACACAAGGATTTTCTCAGTTACTATGCGACTCAATGTAATGCACTGGGGCTGACTGGCAGGTGGCGGCGAAAGATTTTAAGGGAGCACTAAAGCCTCTGAATGAAAAAGAATGTTTGTCGGCGGTGCTTTTTCAGCTGCCGGAAAGCTGGTATTGTTTTTTGTGATATGCCTATGTGCCATCTGGCACAAATGTCAAAAATTTCCAATTACGCAAACGGTGCAGGCACCTTAAACCTTTAAAAATTTTGTGTTGACTAAATAGCACATTTTAGAATGCACAGGGGAGAATTTCCTGAAGTCGTTAATGCCTATATACAGTACGGACAGAATCTCAGCTCCCTTCTTGTAAACCTGAGCATGGATGGAATGAGTGCGGATCATCTTCACAAGACAATCGGA